>NZ_JBFNGB010000006.1:0-83588 GCF_046035835.1 Helcococcus bovis | reverse complement strand
TGTTTTTTTTAATCAGTGCTGAGAGTTGATTTTTTTATTCTTTAATAAACACAAACCTATTTTCTTCTGACAATTCTTCACTATATGAAAATTCATCTTTAATCTTTTTTAATTCTTCAGGATATTTTATATTATTTTTTGTAAGATATGATACCATCCATCCACGTCCTTTTTTTGAAGTTGTTGAATGAGTTTTTAATTTACCGTTTTTATTTTCATAGAATTCAAAATCTATCCAATTGTATTTTGATTTATCGAATAAGTCTGAAAACTCATTACTTGCAAGGTTTAATATAGTTTCACGATTTGGAATTTCTAGATTGTATAATGGTTTCCAAAAGGATTTTAGAGTTTTATTATCGATTTTTATTTTTGATAAAAAGTCCAGTCTATAAGGCTTTATAAGTGTATTTGGAGAAATTGGACCATATAAAGCTGATAAAATAAGCAAATTTTCGTTTAAGTATTTTAATTGTTCATCATTAAATGAAGATGGGTTCATGGCTTTGTAAGATAAACCATTATACATAAAAAGAGCTGGATAAGTTATATTTTTACTGAATGATGAAATGTATCCTTTTACTGTTTCTAAAATATTATCATTAATTTTTAATTTTTTCTTTAACTCTTCATCTGATAATTTTTGTAATTCATTTATTATTTTGTGTGTTTCTTCTGTTAAAATCCAATCTGTATTAATTGGATTATCTAAATTCATATCTTTTGTAGGTGAGAATATTATTTTCATAGTTATCCTTTCTATTTTTACTAAATTTAATTATATCAAAAAATAGAAAAATTTATGTGATATAATTTATATAGGTGAGGTTTTATGGATTTTGAATACTTTATGAATGAGGCAATTGAAGAGGCTAAAAAAGCATTAAATAATGATGAAGTTCCGATTGGTGCTGTTGTAGTTTTAGATGGTAAAATTATTGGAAGAGGTCATAATATGGTCGAAACTAATAATCATGCATTTGAACATGCTGAAATAAATGCAATAAAAGAAGCTGAAGATTATGTCGGAGATTGGAGACTTGATGGGGCAATTTTGTTTACTACATTAGAGCCGTGCGTAATGTGTGCAGGTGCAATAATACATAGTAGAATTAAAACATTGGTATTTGGTGCGAAGGATGTGCAAAGAGGATTTGCAGGCTCTATACTAAATGTTGTTGATGATGGTATTTTTAACCATAGAGTTGAGGTTGTTTCAGGGATAAAATTTCAAGAATGTAAAGAATTAATAGATAATTTTTTTAATGAAAAACGTAAGAAGTAGGTGATTAATATGGATTTTACACATTTACATTTACATACAGAATATAGCTTATTAGATGGTTTTGCCAAAATTGACAAAATGCTAGATAGATGTCTTGAATATGGCATGAAATCTGTTGCGATAACTGATCATGGAGTTATGTTTGGAGTTATAGATTTTTATAAAAAAGCTAAGAAAAAGGGTATTAAGCCAATTATTGGATGTGAAGTATACATAAGTGAAGGTTCTTATTTAGAAAAAACACCACAAAACAAAAAAAGATATCATTTAATTTTGCTTGCAGAAAATTGGACTGGTTATCAAAACTTGATAAAAATTGTTTCAGAAGGTTTTATTAATGGATATTATTATAAGCCTAGAGTAGATAAAGATGTATTAAAAAAATATTCTGAAGGAATAATTGCGTTATCAGCTTGTATGAGTGGAGAAGTACAAATTCATATAAGAAATAATGATATTGAAGCTGCAAAAAAATCAACATTAGAATATAAAGAAATATTTGGAGAAGATAATTTTTATTTAGAATTGCAAGATCATGGACTTGTAGAACAAAAGAAAATTAACAAGTATCTTAAAGAATTTAGTAAAGAACTAGAGATTCCATTAGTTGCAACTAATGATGTTCATTACACAGACCAAGAAGATGCTAAAATACAAGATATATTGATGTGTATTTCTACTGGAAGTACAGTTGATAATCCTGATAGAATGAGATTTCCAAATTCTCAATTTTATTTTAAGAGTCCCGAGGAAATGGAAGAATTATTTAAGGATATACCTGAAGCACTAATAAATACCCAAGTTATTTCTGACAGATGTAATGTAGATTTTAAATTTCATGATATGCATTTACCATTTTTCAAAATTGAAGAAAATCATGACGAATACTTAGAAAAGTTGGTATTTAATGGACTTAAAAATAAATATGGTAAATTAACTGATAATGTTATAAAAAGAGCTAATGAAGAGCTTGAAATAATTAATAAAATGGGATTTACAGACTATTTCTTAATTGTATGGGATTTTATTGATTATGCTAAAAAACAAGGTATCGCTGTTGGACCAGGTAGAGGGTCTGCAGCAGGATCAATAGTTTCATATGCCTTAGGAATTACAGGATTAGATCCGATAAAATACGATTTACTTTTTGAAAGATTTTTGAATCCTGAAAGAGTTTCAATGCCAGATATAGATATTGATTTTGATTATGAAAGAAGAAATGAAGTAATCGAATATGTTAAAGAAAAATATGGCGAAAGCAATGTTGCTCAAATTGTTACATTTGGTACATTAGCTGCAAGAAATGCAATTAGAGATGTAGGTAGAGTTACATCGGTAAATAGTGATATTGTAGACAAAATAGCAAAACAAGTACCACAAGAAATAAATATGACTATAAAAAAAGCATTGCAAGTTTCAGATGATTTTAGAAAACTATATGAAGCATCTGAAGAAAATAGAAAACTTATAGACACTGCAATGGAAATTGAAGGAATGCCTAAAAACACATCAACACATGCAGCGGGAGTGGTTATAGCGTCTAAACCTTTAAATGAATTTGTACCATTGTATATTGCGGATAAATCTATTCTTACTCAATACAATATGACTGAACTTGAAGAGTTAGGTTTATTAAAAATGGACTTTTTAGCGCTTCGTACACTTACAGTCATAAGCGATGCAATAAAACTTATAAAATTCAATAGAGGAATAGACGTTGATATTAACAATATTGATTTGAATGATAAAGAGGTTTTAGATATATTCAAAGTTGCAGAAACGATTGGAGTATTTCAATTTGAATCAGAAGGAATGCGTGCATTTTTAAGAGAATTGAAACCTACAAGATTTGATGATTTAATTGCTGCAAATTCACTATTTAGACCAGGACCTATGAATGAAATTCCAAATTATATTAGAAATAGGCATAATAAAGATTTAGTAACATATCTTCATCCTTCACTTGAATCTATTTTAGAACCAACATATGGAACGATTGTATTTCAAGAACAAGTTATGCAAATTGTACAAAAGTTAGCAGGATTTTCATTGGGAGAAGCTGATAATTTAAGACGAGCAATGGGAAAAAAGAAAATGAAGGTAATGGAGGAAAATAGGGAGTATTTTATTCATGGGAGAATTGTAAATGGAAAAATAGTAGTTCCTGGTTGTCTTAGAAATGGAATTGATGAAGATATAGCAAATAAAATTTATGATTTGATGATTGATTTCGCTAAATATGCATTTAATAAATCACATTCAGCAGCATATTCATTTGTTGCCTTTCAAACAGCTTGGTTAAAAGTTCATTATCCAGAAGAATTTATGGCTTCATTATTGTCATCAGTGATGGGAAGTTCAGATAAAGTTTATCTTTATATAAAAGAAGCAAAAAAAATGGGAATAGATGTTTTATTACCTAGTGTAAATTCATCTTATAAAAACTTTTCGGTTGAAGGTAGAAAGATTAGAATCGGTCTTTCTGTAATTAAAAGTTTGGGTATTAACATAGTTGAAGCTATAGTTAATGAAAGAAAAAAAGGTAAATTTGAAGATTTTGATGATTTTGTAGAAAGAATGGTAAATAATTCAGATTCAAAGTTAAATAAAAAATCTTTAGAATTTCTTATTTTTTCAGGTGCTATGGATGATTTTGGCTTAAATAGAGCACAAATGATTTCTATTCACGAAAGAGCAGTTGAACAATATTTTAAAAATAATAAAAATATAGCTGGACAGGAAGATATATTTTCAATGATAAGCGGAAATACTTTTAAAATTGAAGCACCCAATATACCTGAATTTTCAAAAGTTGAAATGTTAAAAAAAGAGAAGGAATATATTGGAGCATATATTACGGATCATCCATTTAGTTCATATGAAAAGATTGTTTCTAAATATGTTGATTTTACAACATTAGATTTGATTGAAGAAAATGTAAAATATGATAAAAATGTAATATTTGCAGGAATAATTACTTCAGTTAAAACAATTTTTACCCGACAAAATAAAAAGATGAGTTTTTTGGAATTAGAAGATATTTATGGTAAAATAGAAGCTGTGATTTTTCCACAAATGTATGAAAAATACAAAGATATTTTATTTGAAGATAAGGCAGTTTTAATAAATGGTAAGTTACAAATAAATGATAATAGATCGGCAAATATAATAATTAATAAAGTAAGAGAAATAAATAACGAAATTTTTTCACAAAATAGTAAAAGAAATGGTATAATATACGAGGACAAAGTTCTATATTTAAAAATGAAATATTCGGATAAAGATTTATATTCAAAAATAAGAAAAGAATTATTAGAATATAGAGGTAATTCTGAAGTAGTTATTTATTTTGATGATATAAAAAAATCTGTTTCCTTAAAAAATATTACAGTAAAATTAGAAATGGATTTAATAAATAAACTAGCAAATTGGTTAGGTAATGATAGTGTCATAATAAAGTAGGAGGATGTATGAAGACAATTGGTGTTTTGACTTCAGGTGGAGATGCACCTGGGATGAATGCTGCTATTAGAGCTATTGCAAGAACTGCTTTTGCAAATGGTCTAAGAGTTAAAGGAATAAGGAATGGTTTTGATGGTTTAATTAAAGGTGATATATATGAAATGAATGTATCATCTGTTGCAGATATCGTTCACAAAGGTGGTACAATTTTAGGGTCTGCGAGATCTTTAGAATTTAAGACTAAAGAAGGCCAAGACAAAGCTATGGAAATCATTAAAAACTTTGATATTGACGGAATAGTTGTATTAGGTGGAGATGGGTCATTCCAAGGAGCAAATGTATTACATGAAAGAGGAATTAAAACAATAGGTATACCATGTACTATTGATAATGATATGGGATATACAGATTGGACAATTGGTTTTGATACAGCAGTTGAAACATGTAAAGAAGCTATAAGTAAATTAAGAGATACATCATCATCTCACGGCAGAGGTAATGTTGTTGAAGTAATGGGAAGAAATTGTGGAGATATTGCATTATATGCAGGTGTAGCAGGTGGTGCAGAGAGCATTTTAGTTCCTGAAGTTCCTGTTGATATGGAACAAGTTATTTCAAGAGTTCAAAGAGGAAAAGCTAGAGGTAAATTACACCATATCGTTGTAGTTGCTGAAGGTATTGGAAATCCACAAAATATTGCAAAAGAAATCCAAGATAGAACAGGTGTTGAAACAAAATTAACAATTTTAGGACACGTTCAAAGAGGTGGTAGCCCAGCATTGAGAGATGCAATCATGGCAAGTGAAATGGGTGTTAAAGCTGTTGAACTATTAATAGAAGGTAAGAGCTCTTTAGCAATAGGTATAAAAGGTGGTAAAATATTTTCAATGTATATACCGGATGCAATAAAAGTTAAGAGTGAATTCAATACAGAACTTTATACAATAGCAAGTATTTTAGCAAATTAGGAGAAATTATAATGAAAAGAACAAAAATAGTATGTACAATTGGACCAGCATCAGAATCTGAAGCAAAATTAGAAGAATTAATGGGAATGGGAATGAATGTTTGCCGTTTAAACTTTTCACACGGTGATCATGCAGAACATTTACAAAGAATTCAAAATATTAAAAAAGTTAGAGAAAAATTAGGAAATTATACTGCAATCATGTTGGATACAAAAGGTCCAGAAATTAGAATAGGTACATTCAAAGATGGAATGGTTGTAAGTTTAAAATCAGGAGATAAATTTACATTAACAACTAGAGATATCGTTGGGGATCAATCAATCGTTTCAGTTTCATATAAAGATCTACCAAAAGATTTAGTTCCAGGAAACAGAATTTTAATCGATGATGGTTTAGTAGAATTTGTAGTAGATTCAATCGAAGGAACAGAAATTCATACAACAGTAGTTAACTATGGTGATATCAAAGATAGAAAAGGTTTAAATGCGCCAAGTATCAAGATTAACTTACCAGCATTAACAGAAAAAGATATTAATGACATTAAATTTGGTGTTGAAAATGGAATTGACTTTATTGCAGCATCATTCATCAGAAAAGCAGATGACGTTTTAGCAATCAGAAAAGTTTTAGAAGAATGTGGTGGAGAACACGTACACATTATTTCAAAAATTGAAAGTGAAGAAGGTGTAGAAAACTTAGATGAAATTATAGAAGTTTCAGATGGTATCATGGTAGCTAGAGGGGACTTAGGGGTAGAAGTTTCAAATGAAAGAGTTCCTTTGGTTCAAAAAGAAATCATTAGAAAATGTAATTTATTAGGAAAACCAGTTATAACTGCTACACAAATGTTAGACTCAATGATAAGAAACCCAAGACCAACAAGAGCTGAAGTAAATGACGTAGCTAATGCTATTTTAGACGGTTCAGATGCTATCATGTTATCAGGGGAAACAGCAGCAGGTAAATATCCGGTACAAGCTGTTGAAACAATGAGAAGAATTGCATTACACATTGAATCATCAATAGACTATAAGAAAGCAGTAGAATCAAGAAAAGAATGGATTGAAAGTGATCCAACTAACGCAATTTCAAATTCTGTTTCAAGAATTTCAGAACAATTAAATGCTAATGCGATAGTTGCAGCTACAACATCAGGTGGAACAGCAAGATCAATTTCTAAATTTAGACCAGAAACACAAATCATTGCAACAACACATGTTCCAGAAGTAGCAAGAAAATTATCATTAGTATGGGGTGTTTACCCAATTTTAACAAAGAAAGTTGAATTAACAGATCAATTAATCGACAATTCAATTTCTGAAGCATTAAAAAATAAATATATTAGTGAAGGTGATTTAATTGTATTATCAGCAGGTATTCCAGTTGCAACCCCTGGTTCAACAAATATGCTAAAAGTTCATACTGTTGCTAAAGTTCTTTCACAAGGACAACCTATTGGTAAGAGCTCAGTTGTAGGAAGAGCTTGTGTTGTAGAAAACGCAGAACAATTAAAAGAAAAATTTATGGATGGAGATATAATTGTTGCTAAATACACAGATGCAGACATGATTCCATTTATTGAAAAATCTGCAGGTATAATTGTAGAACAAGGAGGTTTAACATCCCATGCTGCAATTACTGCATTACACTACAAATTACCAGCAATTATTGGTGCTGATTTAACAAAAGAAAAGATCGAAAATGGACAATTAATAACATTAGATGCATATGCAGGTATAGTATACGATGGTTCTGCAAAAGTTATGTAATTAATAAATAATTTATAAGAGGTAGTTGAAAAATAAAAATAGCCGTTAAATTACAAAAATTTAACAAAAATACAAAACAAGCCCTAGATTGTAAAATCTAGGGCTTGTTTTGTATAATATAATAATTATTAAAATTATATTTTATAAAAACTACTACAAAAATCTAAATACATAAAATAATGATATTATGTAACAGCCTTTTTTTACTTTTTATTAAATTAAATTAACTTTTTTGTAACTTAAGTTGAAATTTTTAACCTTTTTGTAACTTTTTATGATATAATATTTTGCAGGAAGGTATTTATGATTAAATTTGAAAATGTTAATAAAAAATATTCTGATAAAATTGTAGCTATAAATAATGTTTCATTTGAAATTCAAAATGGTGAGTTTGTATTTATTACAGGTGCAAGTGGAGCAGGAAAATCTACAATTACTCGTTTATTATTAAAAGAAATAGATCCAGATAGTGGAAGATTATATTTAATGGGAGATGATATTACTAAAGTTTCTAGAAGAATGATACCTAAAGTAAGAACAACTATAGGTGTAGTTTTTCAAGATTTTAGATTATTACCAAATAGAACTGTTTATGAAAATATAGAATTTGTTTTAGATGTTAAAGGTTTATCTAGAAAAAGTAAAAGAGAAAAAATAGATGAAGTTTTAGATATTGTACATTTAAAACATAGAAAAAAATCATATCCTAATGAATTATCTGGTGGTGAAAAGCAAAGATTATCAATTGCAAGAGCGTTATCAATAGAACCAAAAATAATTCTTGCGGATGAACCTACAGGTAACTTGGATCCTAATACTGCTTGGGAAATTATGGATTGTTTTGAAGATGTAAATAAAAAAGGTACAACAGTTATTATCAATACACATTCAAAAGAAATAGTTGACAAAATGCAAAAAAGAGTAATTTCCTTGTCAAATGGAAGTATTGTAAGAGATTCCGTGGGAGGTTATGATGAAAGTATTTAGAAAATTTATTAACACACTAAAAGAAGGAATAAAGGGAATTTGGAAACATAAAAACTTAGGTTTAGTTTCTATAACTTCTACATTTTCCACATTATTTGTTATTGGAATAATAATTATTATTACTGTAAGTATCAATAATGTTGCTCTTCAAGTACAAGGAAAAGTAAATGATGTTGAAATTTTTATTAAAAAAGATGCAACTGAAGTTCAAATTGCAGAACTAAAACATAAAATTGAAGGTTCTCCTATAAATAAAACTGTAGAATTTAGATCTTCTAAAGAAGCTTTAGATATAATGAAAAAAAGTTGGGGCGATAATTCTAAATTACTTGATAATATGGATTTAGAAAAAGTTTTACCATCATCATTTATAGTTAAATTAGAAGATATTTCTCAAGCGAAAGAATTTGCAAAATCTTTAGACGGAGATCAAAGTATTGAAGAAATAAATTATTATAAAGATTTAGTTGATAAAGTTTATAAAGTGTCTAATTATGTGAAAATATTTGGTGCTGTACTAGTTGTGGTATTGATGATAGTTTCATTATTCATAATTTCTAACACTATAAAATTAACAGTAGTATCAAGAATTAATGAAATTGCAATAATGAAAAATGTTGGTGCTACAAATAATTATATAAGGATACCTTTTATAATAGAAGGTATATTTTATAGTTTGATAGCTTCAATATTATCATTTTTAGCGGTATACTTTTTATATAAATTTATATATGTAAACTTTGGTGCTAGATTAGAAAGTAATTTCACAATTTTGAGTTTAATTGATCCAGAATTGTTGAAGATTAGTCTTTTCCAAATTATTAATTCACTAGGATTGGGAATAGGTGTTATTGGATCTATTTTCTCAATTAGAAGATACTTAATTAATAGAGAGGTAAAATATGTCAAGTAGAAAAAAATATATAAAATTAGCAGCCTATATTTTATCTGCGATTTTATTATTTGGTAATACAAATTTAAATTATGCTTCAAGTTTAAATCAAAAACTAAATGATACCAAAAACTCATTAAATCAAATTGATTATGATATTGATGCTAGAAATTATAAAATTGATACCTATCAAGGAGAAATTGATCAAAATAATGATGTAAAAAAATCAATAAATGAAGAGTTATCAAAATTACAAAAAGAAAAAGCTTCTCTTGAAGATCAAATTGGCTTTTTGAATGGTGAAATTCAAAAAACACTTAATAAAATTTATGATAATGAAGCTCAGATTATAGATACTACAGCAAAAATATCTAAAAATGAAAAAGAAGTAGACGAAGTAAAGAAAAAAATATTAAAAAATACAGAGTTATTGAAAGAAAGATTAGTAATTATGTATAAAATGGGAGATGCGCAAAAAGTTGAAGTTTTATTGTCATCTCAAAATTTCAATGATTTTTTATCAAGAAATAAAATGATGACAACCATTACTAAAAATGATAAGAATTTAATTGAAACTTTAAAATCTGATAAAGAAAAATTAGATAAATTGCTAAATGAATTAAATGGACAAAAAAAAGTTTTAGAAATTACTAAACAAAATCTTGAAAAAGAAAAATTTGATTTAGATGCTCAAAAATCAATAAAAGACAAATTGTTAGCTGATGTAAAATCTAAAGAAGGTGAAAAATCTAAAAAAATTGAAGAATTAGATAAATATATAAGTGATTATGAAGCTAAAATAAGTGAAAAACTTTCTGAAAAAAGAAGCTTACAAGATAAAAAGCAATCATTGGAAAGTGAAATAGCTGATTTGGAAAGAAAGATTGAAGAAGAAGCGGAAACAGCTAGATTAGAAGCGCTTAGAAGAAAAAAAGCAGAATTAGATGATATAAATTCTTCAAGTCCTAATTATGGAAATGGACAATTAGCATGGCCGTCAGATGCGAAATATATTTCAAGTTATTTTGGATGGAGATCAGGATTTACATTACAAGATGGATCTTGGTATTCTGGAGGATTCCATTCAGGTGTTGATTTAGCTGGACCATTGGGAACAAATATTTATGCAGCAGAAGATGGAGTTGTTACATATGCTGGCTGGAATGATTATGGATATGGAAATCTTATAATAATAGATCATGGAAATGGTATGACGACAAGATATGCGCATTTAAGTAGCATTCCTGTTTCTGTTGGGCAACGTGTATCTAGAGGGCAATATATAGCACCTATGGGTACTACAGGATATTCAACAGGTTCACATTTACATTTTGAAGTAAGAATAAATGGACAAGCACAAAATCCTTTAGCATATATTAATTAAAATTATTAGGTACTATTGCAAGATGACGTAAAGTTATTTTGTAATGGTATCTTTTATTTTTTTTAATATGTAATATAATTATATATATGATTCGGAGGTAATATGAATAAGAAAGCTAAAATCTTAATATATGCATGTATTATTGTTTTGACATCTTTAGTAAGTTTTAATTTTGGTCTAAGAAGTTCATACAATAGTTTAAGCAATAATACTACAACAAATGAAAAAAAAGAAAGTAAAACATTAAATTTTGATAGAGTTAATAAAAATATATCATCACTTGTAGATTTAATTGATAAAAGATATTTACATGATTTTAAATATGAAGATATTGAGGAAGGAATTTATAAGGGAATTTTGGAATCCCTTAATGATAAATACTCTGAATTTTTTAATGAAAAAGAATATAAAGAATTAATGGACCATAATTCTGGAGAATTTTCTGGAGTAGGAATACAAGTTGGAGTTTCAGATGATGGATACATCGAAGTAATTGCTCCAATAAAAGGATCACCAGCTGATATTTCTGGTATTAAGGCTGGAGATAAAATTTCTAAGATAAACGGAAATGTATTTTTAGGTAAAGATTTAGATAAAGCAGTAAAAGTTATGAGAGGGAAAGTTGGAGAAACTGTTGTTATAACTGTAAAACGTAATATAGATGGTAAAGAACAGGATGTAGATATAAAAGTTACAAGAGCAGTAATAAATCTTGATTCAGTTTATCCTAAAATGTTAGAAAATAATATTGGATATATTTTAGTAACAAATTTTCAAGAAAAAACAGATGAAGATTTTGAAAAAGCTGTAAAGGAATTAAAGGATAAAGGTGCTACAAAACTTATTTTAGATTTAAGAAATAATCCTGGTGGTCTTTTAGATTCAACATTAAACATTGCTAATATGTTAATGAATAAAGGTGTATTAATTACGGCAAGAGATAAAAATGGAAATGTTGAAAAGTATGAAACTCAAGATGGAACATTGACTGATATTCCAATGGTAACATTAATTAATAAGGGTTCTGCATCAGCATCTGAAGTAATGTCTGGAGCATTACAAGATAGAAAGAGAAGTATATTAGTTGGAGAAAATTCATATGGTAAAGGTGTAATCCAACAAATTTTTCCATTTAATGTAGAAACAAAACAGGAAGGACTAAAAATTACTATTGCAGAATTTTTTACACCAAATGGACACAAAATTCATGAAAAGGGGATAAAACCTGATTATGAAGTAAAAATTCCAGAAAATGTTAAGAAAATAGGAGTTGATAACTTAGAAAATGATACACAATTACAAAAAGCAATAGAATTATTAAAATAAAGAAAAGAGATAAAATGACGAAATTTCATTTAAAATCAAAATTTAAGCCTATGGGAGATCAACCAAATGCTATAAAAACTTTGGTTGAAGGTTTGAATAATGGAGATAAATTTCAAACATTAAAAGGAGTAACCGGATCAGGTAAAACTTTTACAATGGCTAATATAATACAAGAAGTTAATAGACCAACATTGGTATTAGCGCATAATAAAACTTTGGCATATCAATTATTTCAAGAATTTAAGGAATTTTTTCCTGAAGATTCTGTTGAATACTTTGTTTCATATTATGATTATTATCAACCAGAAGCGTATGTATTTGCAACGGATACATATATTGCTAAGGATTCATCAATTAATGATGAAATTGATAAAATGCGACATTCAGCCACAGCAGCTTTATATGAAAATAGAAATGTAATAATTGTTGCATCAGTTTCTTGTATATATGGTTTGGGAGATCCTATAGATTATGAAAAGATGACAGTATCATTAAGACCTGGAATGGAAATAGAGAGAGATGATGTATTGAAAAAATTAATCAATATACAATTTATGAGAAATGATATTGATTTTTCTAGAGGTACATTCAGAGTTAGAGGAGATATAGTTGATATATTTCCAGCTAATGCTACTGAAAATATTTACAGAATAGAATTTTTTGGAGACGAAATTGATAGAATTTCAGAAATAAACTATTTAACTGGAGAAATAATTAAACATTTAAATCATATAATGATTTTCCCTGCCTCACATTATGCTACATCTAGGGATAAGATAAATTTAGCTGTAAAGAGTATCGGTGAAGAATTACAAGAAAGATTAAAATGGTTTAATGATCATAATAAATTATTGGAAGCTCAAAGATTAGAACAAAGAACTACTTATGATATAGAAATGCTTACAGAAGTAGGATTTGTTTCGGGTATAGAAAATTATTCTAGACATTTAAGTCAAAGAGAACCAGGATCTAGACCATTTACTTTATTGGATTATTTCCCAGAAGACTGGCTTTTGATGGTAGATGAGTCTCACGTTACACTACCACAAGTTAGAGGAATGTATGAAGGCGATAGATCGAGAAAGCAAAATTTAGTTGATTATGGATTTAGGTTGCCATCAGCATTAGATAATAGACCACTTAAATTTAATGAATTTGAAAGTCTTGTAAATCAAGCTATATTTGTTTCGGCTACACCTGGAGATTATGAAAAAAATCATCAGACATTGGAGGTTGAACAAATAATTAGGCCAACTGGTTTATTAGATCCTGTTGTTGAAGTGAGACCGACAGAAAATCAAATAGATGATTTATTTACAGAAATAGCAGAAAATACAAAAAATGGTTTTAGAACTTTAGTAACTACTTTAACAAAGAGAATGGCTGAAGATTTAACAGATTTTATGAAAGATCATGGAGTTAAAGTAACATATTTACATTCTGATGTAGACACAATAGAAAGAGTTGAAATACTAAGAGATTTGAGACTTGGCAAATATGACGTTTTAGTTGGTATTAACTTATTGAGAGAAGGATTAGATTTACCAGAAGTTTCATTAATTGCAATTATGGATGCAGATAAAGAAGGATTTTTAAGATCCGAAACATCTTTAATTCAAACAATAGGTAGAGCTGCAAGAAATGAAAATGGTAGAGTAATTATGTACGGTGATTCTATCACGAAATCAATGTATAAAGCTATATCAGAAACCAATAGAAGAAGACAAATTCAACAAGAATATAACGAAAAACACAATATTAATCCAAAATCTATTATTAAAAGTATTACAGATATTGTTACGGTTTCAATGGCTGCAGAAGAAGAAAAAGAATATAATGTAAAACCGAAATCGGTTTCTACAGAACAAATGCATGAAATTATAGTAAATCTTGAAAAAGAAATGATTTCTGCAGCTGAAGTTTTAGATTTTGAAAAAGCAGCAAGTTTAAGAGATCAAATAAAAAAATTAAAGAAAGAATATGGAATTTAGGTGATTAAATGAGTTTAGAAAAAATAACAATAAAAGATGCAAGAATAAATAACTTAAATCACATAGATTTAGAATTGCCTAGAGATAAGATGATTGTATTTACTGGGCTTTCAGGTTCTGGAAAATCATCTTTAGCATTTGATACAATTTATGCAGAAGGACAAAGAAGATATGTAGAATCTCTTTCTTCGTATGCAAGACAGTTTTTAGGACAAATGGATAAGCCTGAAGTTGAATCGATTGAAGGGCTATCGCCAGCTATTTCCATTGATCAGAAAACAACAAATAGAAATCCACGTTCTACCGTAGGTACAGTTACTGAAATTTATGATTATTTAAGATTATTATATGCAAAAGTTGGAATACCACACTGTCCTGTTTGTGGAAAAGAAATAAAGGCGATGTCTATAGATCAAATGGTTGATAGAGTTATGGAATTAGAAGAAAGAGATAAAATTTTAATTTTGTCGCCAGTTATTGTCGCAAAAAAAGGTGAGCATAAAAAAATAATTGAAAACATAAAAAAACAAGGATTCACAAGAATAAGAGTTGATGAAAATGTAGTAGATTTATCAGCTGATGAAATTAATCTTGAAAAAAATAAAAAGCATGACATTGAAATTGTAGTCGATAGACTTGTTATTAAAGAAGGAATTGAATCTAGATTATCAGGATCACTTGAAACTGCATTAGAATTATCAGATGGAAGAGTTTTAATTGAAGTAATAGGAAAAAAGATATTTGTAATGTCCTCATCATTATCCTGTCCAGATGGACACATGTCGTTAGGAGAAATATCACCACGTCTATTTTCTTTTAATGCTCCTTTTGGAGCTTGCGACGCCTGTGACGGATTAGGATATCATAAAGTTATTGACCCTGATTTAGTTTTACCAAATTATAATGAAACCATAAATGAAGGGGCGATAAAACCATTCGCAACGGCAAAAAAAGGTACATTCTATTATGAAATATTTAAGGAATTAGCAAAACTTAATAATTTTGATATGGATACACCTCTATCAAAAGCTCCTAAAAAATTTATAGATGAAATTTTATATGGATCAGATAAAAAATTAAAAATAAATTTTGCCTCACATTTCAGAGATAGTGGAAAAGATTCAAAGATTGTAATGTGGGAAGGTGTTATTGAAAATTTAACTAGACGTCAAAGTCAAACTTTTTCTGATGCAATGAAAAATAAAATTGAAGAATTTATGTCTGAAAATGAGTGTGAAGTTTGTCATGGAAACAAGTTAAAGCCAGAAGTTTTGTCTATAACCATAAATGATAAATCTATAATTGAAGTCACAGATTTATCTATTAGGGATGCATATAAATTTATAGATAATGTAAAATTTGGAAAATCAGATAGCATTATAGCTGAACCAATAATTAAAGAAATAAAGGCAAGATTAAATTTCTTAAATGAAGTTGGGCTTGATTATCTTACAATTTCTAGACAGGCTGGTACTTTATCTGGTGGAGAATCGCAAAGAATTAGACTTGCTACACAAATTGGAGCTGGTTTAGTTGGAGTGGTTTATGTTTTAGATGAACCAAGTATAGGATTACATCAAAGAGATAATGAGAAATTGTTGAAATCATTGAGAAATTTAACAAACTTAGGAAATACACTAATTGTAGTAGAACACGATGAAGATACTATGAAGGAATCTGATTTGATCGTAGATATTGGACCTGGGGCTGGTGTTCATGGTGGAAATGTAGTGGCTAAAGGAACATATAAACAAATACTTAAAGATAAAAATTCTATTACTGGTCAATATCTTTCAAGAAAGAAATTTATTCCTGTACCATCTGAAAGAAGAAAACCATCAGGATTTATTGAAATCAAAGGGGCAAGACAAAATAATTTAAAAAATATAGATGTTAAGATTCCATTAGGAGTCATGACATTAATTACGGGAGTTTCTGGTTCTGGTAAATCTTCATTGATTAATCAAATTTTCTATAATGGACTTATGAAAAAATTACATGGTTCAAGGCTAATTGTTGGAGATCATGATGATATAATTGGTTCCGAACAAATTGATAAAATTATACAAATCGACCAAAGTCCTATAGGAAGAACACCACGTTCAAATCCCGTGACATATACAAAGACATTTGACAATATTAGAGATGTTTTTGCAATGACAAACGAAGCAAAAATGAGAGGATATGATAAAGGTAGATTTTCATTTAATGTTAAAGGTGGTCGTTGTGAAAATTGTGATGGAGATGGTGTGATTAAAGTTGAAATGCACTTCTTACCTGATGTTTACGTACCTTGTGAGGTTTGTGGTGGAAAAAGATATAATAGGGAAACTCTTCAAGTTAAGTATAAAGATAAAGATATTTCTGATGTATTGAATATGACTGTTGAAGAAGGGTTAGAATTTTTTAAAAATCATGAACCAATTAAAAGAAAACTACAAACACTAAATGATGTTGGTTTATCATATATAAAACTTGGACAACCTTCAACTCAACTTTCGGGTGGGGAAGCTCAAAGAATTAAATTATCTAGTGAGTTGGCTAAACGTTCAACAGGAAATACATTATATGTTTTAGATGAACCTACTACAGGACTTCACACTGCTGATATTCACAAGTTAACTAATGTGTTAAATGAATTAGTTGAAGCTGGAAATTCAGTTGTTGTAATCGAACATAATTTGGATGTTATAAAAACTGCAGATTATGTAATTGATTTGGGACCAGAAGGTGGAGATGGTGGAGGTACTATAGTTGCAGAAGGTACTCCTGAAGAAATAGTAAAAGTAAAAGAGTCATATACTGGTAAATTTTTGAAACCTTATTTGGAAGAAAAAAATAATTAAAAAGTATTGAATTATATTTTTTAATATGTTAATATATTTCAAGAAAAAAATTAGGAAAAATAATATGCTAAAAAAATCAATTTTAACAATGGATAAATTAAAGAAAAAAGAGGTTATGTAAATAATTTTGTGTATCAGTTTATTACTGATTAAGATATATTGATATTTTTGAAAAATTAATTCTGATCAGATATTTTATTTTTCAATTTGATTGTTACATAAAATTTTAAATTTATCAAATTTAATTTTCCTAATTTTAGGTATACAAAACCAAAGACACAGTCAAGTTTGAATTTTCGGCGAAGCGAACCCTTGACTTTGCCTTTGGTTTTGTTTATTTTTAACATTGCATAATCATTTGTAAATATTGCTTTATTTTTAGTTACTTTTCTTATCTTTCTATTAAAATTTTCTATTGAGTTTGTTGTATATATTAATCTTCTTATATCTTGCGGATACTTAAAATATGTTAAAAGTTTAGCCCAATTATTCTTCCAACTTTCTACACATCCATGATATTTCTTTGCTCATTTTTCTTCAAAGTTTTCCAAATTTTGTAATGCTGTTTTCTCATTTTTTGCTTGGGATACCATTTTTAAGTCTTTCATTAAGTCTTTTAAATCTTTATATGATACAAATTTTGTTGAATTTCTTATTTGATGAATTATACATTTTTGTATTTCTGTTTTTGGAAATACTGCTTCTATTGCTTGACTTATTCTTGGTAGATTATCACTTGATATTATTAAAATATCTTCCAAACCTCTATCTTTCATTTGATTTAGAACCATTAGCCAATATTTAGATGTTTCATTTTCTTGTATTTATTGAAAGTGGTGTTTGTCCATATTCATAATTCAAATACTCATCAAGTTCTGCTTTTAACATGCTTTTAATTGTTTCTCTTAGCAAGTCTTTTAATGCTTTTTGTATATCTTGTGCAGTTTTTATATCATATGACTCTATTAATTGTTTTGCTAATCTACTTTATGCTGTTTTTGGTCTTTTTCTTCCCATAAAAAAATCCTCCTGATTAAGTTTATATTACCTTAATCAGAAAGATTTTCATACACAAAATTTGTTACAGTCTCTGCAAAGGTAAATGTAATTCCTTATTCATGTATAACAATTTTATCTAAAGGTGAAAAACTTGTAGATATGGAAACACTAAATAAAAAATATGGAATTAGATATTTTACAGATGATGGATTTGGAGTTGATGATGAAAATATGATGAGATCAGCTATGGTAAATGCTAAGAAAATAAATGTAATTATAGCTGCCCATACTGAAGATATGAGCTATAGAAAACCAAACTCAAGTGTACATGAAGGTCAAAATTCTATAAAACATGGTTGGATTGGAATTCCTTCAGAAACAGAATTTAATTAAATAGAAAGAAATCAAAGATCATGGTGATACAGGAATATTTTTAGGAGATAAACTTGACAGAAAAATGAAAGTTTTGATAATAGAAGATGTAACTAAATCAGGAAAATCAATATAAGAAACATTTTCAATAATTACTCAAAATGAAAATGTAGAAGTTGTAGGATTAATTATTTCGTTAAATAGAATGGAGCATGGAAAGTCAAAAGATAAGAATGCATTAGAAGAAATATCAGAAAAGTATAAAATTAAAACTTGTTCAATTGTTTCAATGGATGAAGTTACTCAATCTTTAAAAGAAAACACTGATATAATTGATGAAAATATAAATGAATCATAAAAAAAATATTATAAAGAATATGGTGTAAATACTGAAAAATAAATAAAAAACACATTAATTTGGTCCGCTTAAAAAAATACTTTACATTTTATAATTAAAGTGTTAATATATCCATATAGAAAAAAAATAAAGGAGATTATTATGAAAAAAAGTAAACATATATTATTTTCAATGATATTATTACTAAGTTTAGTGATGGTAGGTTGCCAAGTGGCAAAACCAAAAGAAACAAAAATGGAAAAAGGGAAAGATGTTAAAACATCTGAAAAGAAAACTGTAACAGTTACTACATCATTTTTACAAGATATGGTAAATGTTTTAGTGGGAGATAAAGTTAATACAGAGCTTGTAATTCCTGCTGGTGAGGATCCACATCTATACGTAGCTAAACCAGAAGATTTAGGTAAAATTCAAAAAGCGGATTTACTATTATATCATGGATTACATTTTGAAGGTAAAATGGTAGAAGTTCTTGAAAAGAAGGGTGTAGCAGTAAGTAAAGATTTTGATAAATCAAAAATCAATCAAATGGAAGAAGATGGAAAAATGCAAATTGATCCACATTTCTGGTTTGATTTAGGTTTATATAAGGATGCATTTACAGTTGCTAAAGATTCTTTAGTAAAATTATTACCTGATGAAAAAGAAAATTTAGAAAAAAATTATAAAGAATACATATCAAAATTAGATGAATTAGATAAAGAAAATAAAGAAAAATTAGGACAAATTCCTGCAGAAAGTAGATATTTAATTACTCCACATGATGCTTTCCAATATTTTTCAAAAGCATACAAAATTGAAGTAATGGCACCACAAGGGGTAAGTACTGATTCAGAAGTAGCAAATAAAGAAATAGAAGATACTGCAAAATTCATCGCTGATCATAAAATAAAGGCAATATTTGCTGAAAGTACAACAAACCCTGAAAGAATGAAAAAATTACAAGATGTTGTAAAATCAAAAGGATTTGACGTCAAGGTTGTAAGTGGAGAAAATAATGAATTATTTTCTGACTCATTGGCACCAAAAGGTGAAAAAGGCGATAATTTCTTAGATATGTACAGACATAATGTTGAATTAATTGTGAAAAATTTAAAATAGTCATATATATGGGCTAAGAAATTCTTTTATGATTTTTTAGCCTTCTCCCTATAAAATTTAATAAAAAAATAATCCCGACAAAAACACTATGGTATACTATTTATATTACATATTTAAGGAGTACTTATGAAGAATAAACTAGTTTGTTTAGTTTTGTTGGGATTATTTTTATTTACAGCATGTTCAAATGGTAATTAGAATAAAAATAATAAAAAAGTTTTGACAGTTACAACTTCATTTATGGAGGAAATGGTTAGTAATTTAATTTCTAAAGATGATATTTACATTAATGCTATAATACCGGCAGGAGAAGATGCACATGTTTATGTTGCTAAACCAGATGATTTAATCAAGATACAAAAAAATGATTTACTTTTATATCATGGATTAAATTTTGAAAGTAAAATGTTAGAATTTTTAACTGATAAGGGAAAATCTATAACTAAAAATTTTGATAAAAAAGACATATAAATTATCAAATGAAGGACATATAGAAGTTGATCCTCATTTTTGGTTTAATATTGAACTTTACAAAACTGCATTTAAGGAATTTAAAAATTATTTGATAGAGTTGATTCCTGAAAAAAAGGTAGTATAAAAAAATATAGTGAATATATTATCAAATTAGACAAATTAAATGAATATGTTGTAAATAGATTAAATGAAATTCTAAAAGAAAGAAGATATCTGATTAAACCACATGATGCTTTTGGATTTTTTCAAAAGTTTACGGTATAGAGGTTAAATCTCCGCAAGGGGTAAATACTGGGACAGAAATCTCAAATAAGGATATAGAAGAGACAGAAAAATTTATATTTGATAATAAGATTAAAGAGATATTTGTTGAAAGAACAAATAATCCAGATAAAATGAAAAATAAAAGAAATTGTAAAATCTAAAGGATTTGATGTTACAATAGTAAGTGGAAAAGATAAGAACTATATTCTGATGCTCTAGCGCCTAATGGTGAAAGAGGGGATACATTTTTAGAAATGTATAAGAGTAATATTGATTTAATTGTAGATAATTTAAAATGATGAGGGGAAAATGACAGAAAATATTATAAAGGTGGAAAATTTAACGACATCATACATTGATAAAGTTGCAATAAATAATATTAATTTATCAATACCAAAAGGGGTAAGATGTGCTATTGTTGGGCCGAATGGAGCAGGAAAATCAACGTTGTTAAAGTCCATACTAGGTTTAGTTAAATATGATAGAGGAAATGTAGAGGTATTTAACAAGCCTATAAAAGAAGTAAGTAAAAATATTGCATATGTACCACAAAAAGGATCTGTAAATTGGGATTTTCCAATTTTAGTTTTTGATGTAGTGCTTATGGGAAGATATGCTTATATTCCTATTGGAAAGAGACCGTCAAAGAAAGATAAAGAAATTGCTATGAAATCTTTAGAAATTATGAATATGATAGAGTTTAAAAATAGACAGATTTCAGAACTTTCAGGTGGACAAAAGCAAAGAGTCTTCTTGGCTCGTGCTCTATGTCAAGAGGTTGAATTATACATGTTAGATGAGCCATTTACAGGAATAGATATAACAACCGAGAAATTAATTGCAGATAAGTTTTTTGAATTACAAAACGCAGGAAAAACAGTTATAGCAGTTCATCACAATTTAAATACTGTTAAGGATTATTTCGATTATATAGTTGTGTTAAATGAAGAAGTTATATATAGTGGTAAGATTGATGATCCAGGATTGGATAAAAAACTAGAAATCGCATTTAGGGGTTAAAATGGAAATATTAAAAACATATTCATTCCAAATTGTAGCATTAGGTACTATAATTTTAGCTATAGTATCAAGCTTTGTTGGGAGTATAAATGTTTATAAAGGACAAAGTTTAATAGGTGATGCAATGGGACATTCAACTTTTTCAGGAATAGTACTTTCGTTCATCTTATTTTCTACTAGAAATCCTGTTTATTTATTGGGTGGAGCCATGATATCCAGTGCAATTTCATATTATTTAATTCAATTTGGTAAAAAACATTCTAAAATTGGATTGGATGCAAATATGGCGATATTTTTATCTGGTTTTTTTGGATTAGGAATGGTATTAAAATCATATATTCAAGGAAATAAAGCTTTTTCTGGAGTATCTCAGGCTGGGCTTGAAAATTATATTTTTGGACAAGCAGCATATTTGCTAGAAGAAGATGTGAAATTAATTTTAATAGCAGCGATAATTTGTATTTGTATTATTTTATTCTTTATGAAAGAATATAAGGTTTATTTATTTGACAAAGAGTATGCAAAATTAATTAGAATTAATACAAGTTTAATAGATTATTTAACTTTATTTATGACCATTCTAGTTATTGGTGTTGGAATAAAAGCTGTAGGGGCGATTTTGATTAGTTCATTTTTAATTATTCCAACTGTTTCGGCAAGTCAATGGACAAATAAATTTTCTATTTTGATTTTAATCAGCTCTATTTTTGGAGCTATTTCAGCATTTGTTGGAAGTTACATTTCAACAGTTTTTACAGGATTTTCAACAGGACCATCAATAATATTGATATCAGGTATTATATTTTCTATTTCATTTATATTTGGTAGAAATGGCATAAGAAGAAAGGTGGCTTAAAATGATAGATGCATTATTGGTTTTGATTTTTACAGCTATTTCATGCAGTTTACTTGGTGTTTTTATGGTGTTAAGAAAATTATCCATGGTAACTGACGCTATAAGTCATACTGTTTTATTAGGTATAGTATTAGTCTTCTTTTTTGTGAATGACTTAAGATCCCCACTTTTAATTATTGGGGCTACAGTTATCGGAGTGTTAACTGTTATTTTAATTGAATCATTGGGAAATTTAAAAACAATAAAATATGAAGATAGTATAGGTGTTATTTATCCAGTTTTATTTTCTATAGCAGTAATTTTAATAAGCAAATATTTTAGAGGTGTACATTTAGATACAGATATTGTTTTAGTTGGAGAAGTAATTTTTTCAAGCTTAGAACATGTTGAAATATTAGGATTAAGCATTTCAAAGAGTGTTTTACAATCAGGATTAACATCAATAATAGTTGTTTTGTATATTACTTTTTTATTTAAGGAATTAAAAGCTACAACATTTGATAAAGATTTTTCTAAGTTAATAGGAATAAATACATTATTTATTTTCTATTCCTTAATGACTATGAGTTCTTTTGTATCTGTTATTTCTTTTGAAGCTGTAGGAGGAATGCTTGTAATTTCATTCTTTATTGCACCTGCTGCCTCTGCATTGATTATTACTAAAGATTTAAAATATACTCTACTGTATACAGCGATCATAGCTACAATAAATTGTATAATAGGATATTTATTATCGATTACTTTAAATACATCAATGCCAGGAATGTGTGCATTTGTTAATATGCTTACATATATTTTATTTTTGATATATAATAAATATAGGAATGAAAAATAAGAAAATATAGAGAGGGTTTAAATGGAAGTAAATTCACAGAGAGAAGATTATTTAACTACGATTTTTAAGTTAAATAGAACAGGTGGAGGTGCTACAAATAAGTCTATAAGTGAATGGCTTGATGTTAGTCCAGCATCTGTTACGGAAATGATAAAAAAATTAAGAGTTGATGGATTAGTAATAGACTCAAAAAAAATAGAATTGACTGATGCAGGAGAAAAAATTGCAAAAGATATTCTATCAAAACATAGATTATGGGAAACATTTTTACAAACTATTTTAGACTTAGATTGGAAAGATGTACATGAACACGCTAAAAAATTACAATCAGTTACTGATGATATATTATTTAATAGATTAAATAAATTTTTAGGATTCCCGGATTATTGTCCTCATGGCTCTATAATTTATTTAAATAGTGAAGAATCAAATCATGATTTAATTCAACTATCAAAAGCAGAACCAAATACAGAATATAGAATTAGAAGAATAAGAGATAATAGAGATTTATTAAACTATGCAGAAAAATTAGGATTGAAGATAGGTGATAAAATTTTTGTAGAAGAATTTGATGCTTTTGATGATACTGTAGTTGTTAATATTTCAGGAAATACCGTTAGAATTTCACCTAAGGCAAGTGTAGATATTTATTTGAAAAAATAGGAGATAAATTTGAAAAAAATTACTTTAATAGGAGACAGTATTACTGAATATAATTACAGAGCTGCAAAAAATTGGGCTATGTGGTTAGAAGAAAGTTGTGATTATGAAATTCAAAATTTAGGTATAAGTGGGACGGGATTTTATGTTACAAGCCCATATATACAAAGAATTTCAAAAATAGATGAAGATACAGACATAATAGGAGTAGCAATATCATTTAATGATTTGAATCATGAAATTACATTACCAACTGGATCATATAAAGATAAAAGTGAAAATACATTATGTGGCTGTGCAAATATTTTTTTTGAAGAATTAATAAATAAATTTCCTAATACTCCAATTATTGTATATTCTCAAGGACCTTGGGAAAAATATAGATGTGGAGTAAAAGAAAGTGATGAATATTTAGAAAATATCTCTAAAATATGTTCAAATTATGGATTACCATTTTATCCAGAATTATATACAAAAGGTTCAGTTTTAAGACCATGGATAGAAGAAAATAGAAAAAAATATTTTACTTCCGATAATTATGATTTGGGAGATTATGGAGTAGTAGATAATATTCATCCAAATTCATTAGGACATAAGGTTATTTATAAGTATTTAAAATCTTTATTTGAAATAAATATTTCATAATATTGGTTTGATCATCTAATATTATGAAATATTTTCATTTGTTAAAAAAAGTTAATCTTTTAAATAAAAAAGATTGACTTTTTTGTTTTTAAATGGTACATTTATTAAATACTAATATAAAAAATGATAATGGGCTTTTAGGCTAATTTTTCATTTTTAAAAGGTATTTGATACTATTAAAACGGCCAAAATCCGCAAAATATACTTAATGAGAGGTGGCATATATGAATAATCATACAACAGTGTATGGTAGAAGAAAAAGAGAAAATTTTTCTAGAATTCCAGAAACATTGCAATTACCTAATTTGTTAGATATTCAAAAAGGTAGTTATGAGTGGTTTTTAAAACATGGATTAAAAGAAGTGTTTGAAGATATATCTCCAATTGTAGACCATTCAGGAAATATACATTTACAATTTTTAGATTATCATTTTGATGAAAAACCAAAATATTCAGAACAAGAGTCTAAACATAGAGATGCAAACTATGCTAAAAAGATGAAAGTTAATGTTCGTCTTATAATTTTAGAAGATGGTAAAACTAAAGAAATTAAAGAAGAAGAAGTTTTAATGATGGATGACTTTCCACTAATGACAGAAAATGGGACATTTATTATTAACGGAGCAGAAAGAGTTGTTGTATCTCAATTAGTTAGATCACCAGGGGTATATTATAGTGAAGATTTTGATAAAAATGGTAAAAAAACAATATCTTCAACAATTATTCCTAATAGAGGAGCATGGATTGAGTATGATACAGATGCGTATGGAGCATTGACAATTAGAATAGATAGAACAAGAAAACTGCCTGCAACTACATTTATTAGAGCTTTAATCTTAGATAATGATGATGAGATAAAAGAAATTTTTGGAGAATCAAAGGTTTTAGGTGAAACTTTAGAAAAGGAAGTTTCAAGATCTAAAGAAGAAGCTTTAATTGAAATTTATAAAAAATTAAAGCCGGGAGATCCAGCATCGGTTGAAGCTGCAAGCTCTTTATTGCATAATTTATTCTTTGATACAAGAAGATATGATTTGTCAAAAGCTGGTAGATACACATTTAATAAGAAATTAGCTATCAGAAGTAGAATTAGAGAAAAATACGCTGCGAAAGATATAGTTGATGAATATGGAGAAATATTAGTTTCTAAAGGGGAATTTATCTCTTTAGAAAAGGCAATTGAAATCGAAAATGCTGGTATTAATTCAGTAGATGTAAGAATAGCTGAAGATAGTCCAGAAATTGTTAGAGTTGTTGGAAATCATTATGTAGATATAAATCAGTTTGAAGAAATAAAAGATATTGATTTATCAGAATTAAGATTATCAGAAAAAGTATTTTATCCAGAAATGAAAAAAATAATTGAATCATTTACCGATGAAATGACTGATAAACAAAAAGTAAAATTAATAGCAGACAATAAAGAATTAATTTCATCAAATACAATTACAATGGAAGATATAATTGCAAGTTTTTCATACCAATTAAACCTATATCAAGGAGTTGGTAAAATTGATGATATTGATCACTTAGGAAATAGAAGAGTTAGATCTGTTGGTGAATTATTACAAAATCAATTTAGAATTGGGCTTTCAAGAATGGAAAGAGTAATAAGAGAAAGAATGACAACATCTGATCCTAATATGTTAACACCTAAAGGGTTGCTAAATAATAGACCTGTTTCAGCTGCTATTAAAGAATTCTTTGGTTCATCACAATTATCACAATTTATGGATCAAACAAATCCAATTTCAGAATTAACACATAAAAGAAGATTGTCAGCTTTAGGACCTGGTGGTTTGTCCAGAGATAGAGCCGGATACGAGGTTCGTGACGTTCATACTTCTCACTATGGTAGAGTATGTCCAATTGAAACACCTGAAGGTCCAAATATCGGGTTAATTACATCTTTAACAACATACGGAAGAATTAATGATTATGGATTTATTGAAACACCATATAGAAAAGTTGAAAAGGGTACAGGTAGAGTTACATCTGAAATTCACTATTTAACAGCAGATGAAGAAGATATCTACATCAAAGCACAAGCTAATGAACCATTAGATGAAAATGGTGTGTTTATAAATGAAAGAGTTTCTTCAAGAGGGATAAATGCTGTTAACGACGTATATCCAAAAGAAGATATAGATTATATGGACGTTTCTCCACAACAAATAGTTTCCGTAGGGGCATCATTGATTCCTTTCTTAGAAAACGACGATGCTACTCGTGCACTGATGGGTGCGAACATGCAAAGACAAGCTGTTCCATTGTTAAAATCTGAAGCACCAATTATAGCAACAGGTATTGAATATAGAACAGCTAAAGATTCAGGAGTTGTAATTGTTGCTAAAAATGCAGGTACAGTTAAATATGTTGGGGATGAAAGAATTCAAATAGAAAAAGATGTTCCAGATGAAAATGGAAAATATGATGAATATACAGTATTGAAATTTAAGAGAGCTAACCAAGGTACAACATTCAATCAAAGACCAATAGTTAAAGCTGGTCAACATGTTGAAGCTGGAGAAATTATTTCTGACGGACCATCAACTGACATGGGTGAATTAGCATTAGGTAAAAATATTTTAATAGCATTTATGACATGGGAAGGTTATAACTATGAAGATGCTATGTTATTAAATGAAAAATTAGTTATTGATGATGTTTTGACATCAGTTCATATTGAAGAACATACAGCAGAAGCAAGAGAAACTAAATTAGGACCTGAAGATATTACAAGAGATATACCAAGTATCGGTGATGACATGAGAAAAGATTTAGATGAAAATGGTATTATCAGAATTGGTGCGGAAGTACAAGCAGGTGATATCTTAGTAGGAAAAGTAACACCAAAAGGGGAAACTGAATTATCTCCTGAAGAAAGATTATTAAGAGCAATCTTTGGTGAAAAAGCAAGAGAAGTTAGAGATACTTCTTTAAGAGTTCCACATGGGGAAGCTGGAGTTGTTGTAGATATTAAAAAATATTCAAGAGATAATGGAGATGAATTAGCTCCAGGAATAAATGAAGTAATAAGAGTATATATTGCAACTAAGAGAAAAATTTCTGTTGGTGATAAGATGTGTGGTCGTCACGGAAATAAAGGGGTTGTATCAAGAATACTACCAATAGAAGATATGCCATTCTTACCAAATGGAGATCCAGTACAAATTGTTTTAAATCCACTAGGGGTACCATCACGTATGAATATTGGACAAGTACTAGAAGTTCACTTAGGCATGGCTGCTAAAAAATTAGGTTGGCACGTAGCTACTCCAGTATTTGACGGGGCATCTGATAAAGATATTGAAGAAGCTCTTGAAGCTGCAGGATATAGTAAAACAGGTAAAATTCAACTTAGAGATGGTAGAACAGGTGAACCATTTGCAAATAATGTTACAGTAGGTTACATGTATATGTTGAAACTTCACCATTTAGTTGATGAAAAAATACACGCTAGATCAACAGGACCATATTCATTAGTTACACAACAACCTTTAGGTGGTAAAGCACAGTTTGGTGGACAAAGATTTGGTGAAATGGAAGTTTGGGCATTAGAAGCATACGGTGCAGCACATACATTACAAGAAATGCTAACTGTAAAATCTGATGATATAATCGGAAGAGTTAAGACATATGAAGCTATTGTAAAGGGTGAAAATATTCCTGAACCAGGTACACCTGAATCATTCAAAGTTTTAACTAAAGAATTACAATCATTAGCGTTAAATGTAAAATTATTAGATGAAAAGGGCGAAGAAATTATTTTAGCTGAAAATACAGAAGAAAATGATGACTATCGTCAAATCGAAAGAATGGTTGAAGAAAAAGACGAATATCCAGAACAATCATTTATAAATTAAGAATTACAGAAAGGAGCATTTCTTAATGGCAAGTTTTAAAGCGATGCAAGTAGGCTTGGCTTCTCCAGATATGATTAGAGATTGGTCAAGAGGAGAGGTTAAAAAACCTGAAACAATTAATTACAGAACATTGAAGCCAGAAAGAGAAGGTCTATTTTGTCAAAAGATATTTGGACCAATCAAAGACTATGAATGCGCTTGCGGTAAATATAAAAGAATAAGATATAAAGGCGTAGTATGTGAAAAATGTGGCGTTGAAGTTACAAAAGCTAAAGTTAGACGTGAAAGAATGGGACACATAGAATTAGCTACACCAGTATCTCATATTTGGTATTTTAAAGGGATTCCTTCAAGAATGGGATTATTATTAGATATGAGTCCAAAATCATTAGAAAAAGTTTTATATTTTGCAAATTATATTGTAACTGATCCTGGTGATTGTGATGAAGTTTCATATAAACAAGTATTAACAGAAACAGAATATAATAAATTATACATTGAATACGGTGATGAATTCACCGCTTCAATGGGTGCAGAAGCAATTGAAAAATTACTATCAGATATAAATTTAGAAGAATTACATGCAGAATTAACAGAAGAATTAGAAACAGCATCTGGTCAAAAGAGAGTAAGAATATATAGAAGACTTGAAGTTATTGAATCATTCTTACAATCAAAAAATAGACCAGAATGGATGTGTCTACATGTATTACCAGTTATTCCACCAGATTTAAGACCAATGGTTCAATTAGAAGGTGGAAGATTTGCAACATCAGATTTAAACGACTTATATAGAAGAGTTATAAATAGAAATAACAGATTAAAGAGATTACTTGAAATTGGAGCACCAGACATTATTGTAAGAAATGAAAAAAGAATGCTACAAGAATCAGTTGATGCTTTAATTGATAATGGTAGAAGAGGAAAACCAGTTACTGGAGCTTCAAATAGACCATTGAAATCTCTATCTGATATGTTAAAAGGTAAAACAGGTAGATTTAGACAAAACTTACTAGGTAAGAGAGTAGACTATTCTGGACGTTCCGTAATCGTTGTTGGACCGGAATTAGAATTTTACCAATGTGGTTTACCAAAATATATGGCATTAGAATTATTTAAACCATTTATTATGGAAAGATTAGTTTCAAAATATGAAGCTAAAAATATTAGATCAGCTAAAAAATTAATTGATAGAAAAGATCCTATAGTATGGGGAGCATTGGAAGAAGTAATTAAGGACCATCCAGTATTGCTTAACCGTGCACCTACACTTCACAGATTGGGGATTCAAGCATTTGAACCTGTATTAGTAGAAGGTAAAGCTATAAAATTACATCCACTTGTATGTACAGCATATAATGCTGACTTCGATGGTGACCAAATGGCTGTTCACGTTCCATTATCAGCAGAAGCACAGGCGGAAGCAAGATTATTGATGATGAGTACAAACAATATTCTAGCACCAAAAGATGGAAAACCTATTACAACACCTACACAAGATATGGTTTTAGGTTCATATTATTTAACATCAGAATTTACAGTGGAAGATACAGATTACGTATTTAGTGATTATAATGAAATGATTAAAGCTCTGGAAAATAAAGTTATTCATTTACATTCTAGAATTGGTGTAAAGATTAAAAAAGATGAAGAAGATAAGGGAAAGGTTGTAAGATCGACTGTTGGTAGATTTATTTTTAATAGTGAAATACCTCAAGATTTAGGATTTGTTGATAGAAACAAAGATCCATATTCATTAGAAGTTGATGTTCTTGTAGATAGTAAAATGTTATCTAAAATTATAGATAAAGCATTCCATAAATATGGAAATATAAGAACAGCAAGACTTCTAGATTATATTAAGAAAACAGGATATAACTATTCAACAAAAGCATCCATTTCAATAGGAATGGCTGATGTTATTACACCTGATGATAAACAATCAATAATTAAAGCAGCAGATGATAAGATTGTTGAAATTGAAGAATACACAAACATGGGATTATATACTGAAGAAGAAAGATATAATCAAGTAATCAAAACATGGGAACAAGCTACAGAAGATGTAACAAAAGCTCTAATGGAAAACTTAGATGCTACAAACACAATAGCTATCATGGCTAACTCTGGAGCTAGAGGTAGTGTTAGACAAATAAGACAACTTGGTGGTATGCGTGGACTTATGGCATCAACAACTGGTAGAACAATAGAAATTCCGGTTAAAGCTAATTTCCGTGAAGGTTTATCAGTGCAAGAGTTCTTTATTTCAACACACGGTTCTAGAAAAGGATTATCAGATACAGCTATTAGAACTGCTGACTCTGGTTATTTAACAAGAAGACTTGTAGACGTTTCTCAAGACGTTATTATTAGAGAAGATGACTGTGGTACAGATTCATATATTACAGTTAAAGATATTCTTGAAGGTAAAGAAGTAATTGAGAAATTAAGAGACAGAATTGTTGGTAGAACATCATTTGAAGATATATTAAACCCTGTAACAGGACAAATTATTGTTCATAAAAATGAAATAATTACTGAAGAAATGGCTGATGAAATTACAAAAGAACATGTGATGGAAAAATTTGGTGGAGATTCAGAAATTATTCAAATAAAAGAAGTTAAAATTAGATCAGCTCTTGAATGTAAATCAGAATTTGGCGTATGTTCAAAATGTTATGGTAGAAACTTAGCAACAGGTAAAGAAACAAATATCGGGGAAGCAGTAGGTATTGTTGCTGCTCAATCAATCGGAGAACCTGGTACACAGCTTACAATGCGTACATTCCACTCTGGTGGGGTTGCCGGAGGAGGAGCTATCACACAAGGTCTTCCTAGGGTTGAAGAATTATTTGAAGCAAGAAGACCAAAAGGACAAGCTATTATTGCTAAAAATTCAGGAACTGTTACAGTTGATGACAGTGAAGAAAGAATTAAAATATTTATTAACGATGGTGAAGAAACATCAAAATATATTTTACCATTTAATGTAAATCCAAAAGTTGGAATTGTTGATGGTGGATATATTGAAAAAGGTGACAAAATAACAGAAGGTTCTATAAATCCTCATGAATATTTAGAATTATTAGGAACACAAGCTGTTCAAGATTATATAATCAAAGAAATTCAAAAAGTTTATAGATTACAAGGTGTAGATATCGATGATAAACATATTGAAATTATCATCAAACAAATGCTACAAAAAGTTAATATTACCGAAATGGGTGATTCTGAATTCTTAGTTGGAACTATGCAAAATAGAAGATATGTTGATAATAGAAATAAAGAATTGATTGAAAAAGGCAAAAAACCTGCAGAATATGAATATGTATTGTTAGGTATTACTAAAGCAAGTATTGCTTCAGATTCATTCTTATCAGCTGCATCATTCCAAGAAACAACAAGAGTATTGACTGATGCTTCAATAAAAGCTAAGACAGATGATTTAGTTGGATTAAAAGAAAATATTATTATAGGTAAATTAATTCCAGCTGGTACAGGTTTAAGTAAATATTCAACAATATTAGAAGAAAAAGAAGAAATAAGTACTGAAAAATAGTACAAATGTTGACATAAATTAATAGTTTTGATAAACTATATTAGTCAATGGGCATATTGCATTTAAATATAATATGTCCATTGATTAAGATTATTTCAACATATGTTGATATATAAATTTAAGTAAAAGGAGGTGCAAAGAATGCCTACAATTAACCAACTAATTAGGAACAATAGAAAGAGCGAAAGTAAAAAATCAAATACTCCTGCATTAGGTTACAATTTTAATACTCTAAAGAAGAAAAATACTCAAGTAAATTCTCCTCAAAAGAGAGGTGTATGTACATCAGTTAGAACAACAACACCTAAAAAACCTAACTCAGCTTTACGTAAGATTGCTAGAGTAAGATTGACAAATGGAGCAGAAGTTCTATCATATATTCCTGGTATCGGACACAACTTACAAGAACACTCAGTTGTACTTATAAGAGGTGGTAGAGTAAAAGATTTACCTGGGGTAAGATACCACATTATTAGAGGAACATTGGATACAGCTGGAGTTTCTGGTAGAAAACAAGCTAGATCTAAATATGGTGCTAAGAAGGCTTAATAGCACAAAAATATAAAAATAAAAAATAAAGTGCTTTTGTTTAGATTTATATATCAGCAAGCACGATCGATGAAAATCGAGTACCAATGAATTATTTTATGGTAAGGAGGGAAGAACAGTGCCAAGAAAAAATAGTGTACCTAAAAGGGATGTACTACCAGATCCAATATACGGAGATAAAGTAGTAACTAAGCTAATCAACAATGTTATGCTTGACGGTAAAAAAGGTGTTGCTCAAAAGATTGTTTATTCTGCATTTGAAAAATTAGCAGAAACAACAGGCGAAAATGCGCTTGAAGTGTTCCAAAAAGCTTTACAAAATGTTATGCCACTTTTAGAAGTTAAAGCAAGAAGAATAGGTGGGGCGACATACCAAGTTCCTATGGAAGTTAGACCAGCTAGAAGACAAACTTTAGCTTTAAGATGGTTAGTAACATATTCAAGAGCTAGAGGCGAAAAAACAATGATGGAAAGATTAAGTAAAGAAATCTTAGATGCAGCAAACAATACAGGCTCAAGTGTAAAGAAAAAAGAAGAAATGCACAGAATGGCTGAAGCTAATAGAGCTTTTGCACATTTCAGATATTAATATAAATTAATAAGGAGAAGGAAGTGCCAGATATTAGTTTAGAAAAAATTAGAAATGTTGGGATAATGGCTCACATTGATGCTGGTAAAACAACAGTAACAGAGAGAATATTATTCTATACAGGTAAAATTCATAAAATGGGTGATACTCACGAAGGGACTGCAGTTATGGACTCCATGGCTCAAGAACAAGAAAGAGGTATCACAATCGCTTCTGCTGCAACAACAGCATACTGGAAAAATCATAAAATTAATATTATCGACACACCAGGGCACGTTGACTTTACAGTTGAAGTAGAAAGATCATTAAGAGTTCTTGATGGATCAGTTGCATTATTTGACGCTAAGAGTGGGGTAGAACCTCAATCAGAAACAGTTTGGAGACAAGCTGATAAATATAGAGTTCCAAGAATTTGTTATATTAACAAAATGGATGCAACAGGTGCAGACTTTATAATGTCAGTAAATACAATTAGAGATAAATTAAAAGCTAATGCAGTACCAGTTCAATTACCAATCGGTAATGCACACACATTTAGTGGTATTATTGACCTAATCGAAATGGACGCAGTAGTTTATGATGAAAATGATGAAACAGGAGAATCAGCAAAAGTTGTTGAAATTCCAGAAGATCAATTAGAATTAGCAAAAGAATATAGAAATCAATTAATTGAAGCTGTAGCAGATTCAAATGAAGAAATAATGATGAAATTCTTGGAAGAGGAAGAAATTACAGTTGAAGAATTAAGAGAAGCTGTAAGAGTTTCAACAGTAAATAGAGATATTTATCCTGTATTATGTGGTTCAGCATATAAAAAGAGAGGTGTTCAATCACTTATCGATGCTATGGTATATTACTTACCATCACCACTAGATGTACCAGCTATTAAAGGTACAAAACCAAAGAAAACTGAAGAAGAAGAAACAGTTGAAGATGAAAGACATCCAAGTGTTGAAGAACCATTCTCAGCTTTAGCATTTAAAGTTGTTGCTGACCCATTCGTAGGTAAGTTAACTTACTTTAGAGTTTACTCAGGTCACATTGAATCAGGTTCTTATGTATACAACTCAACAAAAGGTAAGAGAGAAAGATTAGGACGTATCCTAGAAATGCACTCAAACCAAAGAACTGAGTTAGATCATATTTCTGCAGGTAACATTGGGGCAGCAATCGGATTAAAAGATACTACAACAGGGGATACATTATGTGATCAAGATAATCAAATTATCTTAGAAAACATGGAATTCCCAGAACCAGTAATTTCTGTTGCTATCGAACCAAAAACTAAAGCATCTCAAGAAAAAATGGGTATTGCTTTAGCTAAATTAGCAGAAGAAGATCCAACATTTAAGACATACACAAATCAAGAAACTGGACAAACAATCATCGCAGGTATGGGTGAATTACACTTAGAAATTATCGTAGATAGATTGTTAAGAGAATTCAAAGTAGAAGCTAATGTTGGTAATCCACAAGTTTCATACAGAGAATCTATTACTAAAGAAGCAGAAGCAGAAGGTAAATTTGTACGTCAATCTGGTGGACGTGGTCAATACGGTCATGTAAGACTAAGAGTAAAACCAAATGAACCAGGTAAAGGTGTTGAATTTATTGATAATATTGTCGGAGGGGTTGTTCCAAGAGAATATATCGGTTCTGTAGAAAAAGGTGTTAGAGAAGCTTGTGAAGCTGGTGTATTAGCAGGATATCCATTATTAGATATCATTGTTACACTATATGATGGATCTTACCACGAAGTTGACTCATCAGAAACAGCATTCCAAATTGCTGGTGCTATGGGACTAAGAGCAGCTGTTGAAAAAGCTGGTCCAGCTTTATTAGAACCTATCGAAAAAGTTGAAATTGTTACTCCTGAAGAATATCTAGGAGATGTTATGGGTGACGTTTCATCAAGAAGAGGTAGACTTGATGGTATGGGAACAAGAGAAGGGGTTCAAATCGTTGATGCGTTTATTCCATTATCAGAAATGTTTGGATATGCCACATCATTACGTTCAAATACACAAGGACGTGCAACATATTCAATGCAATTTGACCACTATGAACAAGTTCCAAATAGCATAAAAGAAAAAGTATTAGAAGGTAAAAAGTCATAATAAAAAATTAGGAGGAAAAAATGGCTAAAGAAAAATTTATTAAAGACAAACCACACGTAAACGTTGGTACAATCGGTCACGTTGACCATGGTAAAACAACAACAACAGCAGCTATTACTCTTGTATTAAACAAGAGAAATGGTACAGGTACATTCGTTGATTATGCAAATATCGATAAAGCACCTGAAGAAAGAGAAAGAGGTATTACAATCAATACTTCTCACGTTGAATATGAAACAGCAAAAAGACACTACGCTCACGTAGACTGTCCAGGACACGCTGATTACGTAAAGAACATGATTACTGGTGCTGCTCAAATGGACGGTGCTATCTTAATCGTATCAGCAGCTGACGGTCCAATGCCTCAAACAAGAGAACACATCTTATTAGCAAGACAAGTTGGGGTTCCAAAAATCGTAGTATTCTTAAACAAAGAAGACCAAGTTGACGATCCAGAATTAATCGAATTAGTAGAAATGGAAGTTAGAGAAATGTTGTCAGAATATGATTACGATGGAGATAACACACCATTTGTAGTAGGTTCAGGATTAAAAGCTTTACAAGAACCAGATGGAGAATGGGGAGATAAAATTGTTGCATTAATGGATGCAGTTGATGAATGGATTCCAACACCAGAAAGAGATACTGATAAACCATTTATCATGCCAGTTGAAGACGTATTTTCAATCACAGGTAGAGGTACAGTAGCTACAGGTAGAGTTGAAAGAGGTGTTGTTAAAGTTGGTGATAACGTAGAAATCGTTGGTTTAGTAGAAAAACCTCAAACAGTTGTTGTTACAGGGGTAGAAATGTTTAGAAAACAATTAGACTTAGCTGAAGCTGGAGATAACATCGGTGCTCTATTAAGAGGGGTTACAAGAGATGATATCGAAAGAGGACAAGTTTTAGCAAAACCAGGTACAATTCATCCACACACAAAATTTGAAGGTGAAGTATACGTATTAACAAAAGAAGAAGGTGGAAGACATACTCCATTCTTCTCAGGATATAGACCACAATTCTATTTAAGAACAACAGACGTTACAGGTGATATCAAATTAGCTGACGGTGTTGAAATGGTTATGCCTGGTGATAACGCAACATTTACAATCACATTAATTTCTCCAATCGCTATCGAAGAAGGTTTAAGATTTGCGATCAGAGAAGGTGGTAGAACAGTTGCTTCAGGTGTTGTATCAAAAATCGTTGAATAATAACAATTATAAAAGTACTAGAAGAAATTCTGGTACTTTTTTTTTATTTAAGATATAATAATAAAAGATTAAATTTGGGAGATTATTATGGCGAAATTATATTTTAGATATGGTGCGATGAACTCAGGAAAATCAACTTCATTAATGCAGGTTGCTCACAACTATGAAGAACGTGGAATGAAAGTTAGATTACTTAAACCTGCAATTGATTCAAAAGGTGACGATAAACTAGTTTCTAGACTTGGAGTTACGAGAAAAGTTGATTATATTGTTCAAAAAAATGATGATTTATTTGATAATTTTTACAAAATTGAAAATGGAGAAAATATATCTTGTGTATTAGTAGATGAAGTACAATTTTTAAGTGGGGATCAAATTGATCAATTAATGAAAATTGCTGTTATAAAGGATATTCCTGTTATATGTTATGGATTAAGAACAGATTTTCAAACCAATGGGTTTGAAGGTTCATCTAGACTACTTTTAATTGCTCATTCTGTAGAAGAATTAAAAACTATTTGCAGATGTGGAAGAAAAGCGGTATTTAATGGAAGAAAGATAGATGGCGTTTTCGTATTTGAAGGTAGTCAAGTTGCTATTGATGGGGAACATGAAGTAGAGTACGAATCAATGTGTGCTAAGTGTTATTTTGATAGATTAGAAGAGGAAAAACAAAGGAATAGTGATAAACAGCAAGTGATTGATAAAATTATTTAATATAAAAAGGTGTTGACTTTTCAACACCTTAATTTTTTATAATTTAGATAATTCTAAAGAAAATACATTTAACATTTTAATTACGTTTTTAATGTTATATCATTAATATCCATCATAGGATTAAATTCAACGAAGTCAATAGAACGCACCAATTTTGTTTGTAATATTGATTTTATGAGTTTTTTAGATTGTTCTATATTCATTCCGTCTTTTTCGGGCTTACCGGTTTGGGAACAAGTTTCTCGTCCAAAGAATCTATATCATAACTTAGGTGTATATTTTTTGTTTTTTTTCTTTTAATTTTAGCAACAATTTTTCAATACAAGCTTCTATACCTTTTCTTTAATATAATCCTATGCCTAAAGAATGATCTCCTCCTAAAACAAATGGTAAAATACCTTCTTTCAATGTTTAATATAACTTATTTGCAAGATCTTTATTTGAGTCGAGCATACCTTTATAGTATTTTAATTTTTTACTTGTAGCAAATTTTTCCTGCTCACTATATTTATCTACATTAGTGTTAAATATTTTTTTAATTATATTACCTTTTTTTCAAAAATATCAATTATATTATTTTGTATCATTGTATCAGGACCAAGTTCAACTCCAGGTCTGTCATAACCATAGAAAATTGGAACTTTTATAAAATTGATTTTCATATTTTCTCCGTAAAATTTATTATAATATGTAGTATAATATATATTATATTACATAATTTTTTTTTAGGAGCAAAAATGAAAAAATTAAATGATATTATCGAGATTTTAAAAAAATTTAGTTTATTTATAGGTTCTAATATAGAAGATATAGATATAGAAGAAATTACTTATGATTCTAGAAATGTTAAAAACAATACATTATTTTTTTGTAAAGGATTAAATTTTAAGGAAGAATATTTATTGTCATCAAAAGAAACCGGTGCTGTATGTTATGTTTCAGAGAAAAAATATGATGTTGATATGCCTTATATTTTAGTTAATGATATAAGAATATCAATGATGGAAATTTCTAGATTTTTTTATGATTATCCTGATAGAAAAATAAAAACTATCGGTGTTACCGGTACAAAAGGCAAATCTACTACGGTAATGTATATTAAAAATATTTTAGATGAATATTTACGTAAAAATTCAAAAAAACCTGCCGGATTAATTTCATCAATTGATGTTTATGATGGTATATCAACAATTGGAGCATCTTTAACTACACCGGAAGCTATTGATTTATATAGATATATTAAAAATGCTGTTGATTCAGGGTTAGAATATATGATAATTGAAACATCATCACAAGCATTGAAATATTATAGAATTAATAATTTAGAATTTGACTTAAGTTTATTCTTAAATATTGGAGAAGACCATGTTAGTCCATTAGAACATAGTTCATTTGATGATTATTTTGATTCAAAATTAAAAATATTTAATAATTCAAAATTTGCTATTTATAACAAAGAAATGGATTTTGTAGATAAAGTAAAATCTATTATTAAAGATAAAAATTTAAATTATATGACATTTTCAAATGATTATTCAAGTGATATTTCATTAGTTGAATATAAATTTATTGACGATGTTTTAGATTTTTCTGTCAAGTATGAAGAAAATGTTGAGGAATATAAAATTCATCAATATGCAACTTATAATATAGAAAATGCAATGGCTGCTATTTTAACTGCTAAGTATTTTGGAATTGATTATGAATCTATTTATAAAGGTTTGATAAATGCTGAAGTAGATGGTAGAGAAAATATACTTATAACAAATGATGAAAAATATGTATTATACGTTTCTTATGCTCATAATCAATTAAGTTTTGAAAAAACATATGATTTTATTAAAGAAAGATTTAAGGATTATAAGATAGTTTCAATTTTTGGAATAAGTGGTAATGTTGCTGAAAATAGATTAAACGGATTAGTAAAGACATCAACTAAAGTTTCAGATTATATATATATTGTACCAGAGGATTCTGGATATACTTCTTATGATGATATTTCTAAAAAAATAATTAATAAGATAAGTCCGATTACAAGTAATTATATGAAAATGGATGATAGGGAAGAAGCTATTAGATATGCTTTTGAAAATTCCGGTGATAAAACAGTTATATTTATTGCAGGAAAAGGAAATGAAGATTTTCAAAAAATTAATGGAAAAAAAATAAAAATAAAAAGTGATTATCAAGTAGCAAAGGAAATAATGAAAGATTATAATTTAAGAGATTGAGAGTATATTATGAAAAAAAATTTTATTAATAACATAAAAAAAATTAAATCAAATAAAGAATTAATATGGGCATTTTTAAAATATCAAATTATTACTAAAATTTTTTTGATATTGGTAATTTTTCCAGTCTTAAAATATCTTTTAAGATTAGTATTATTGTCAATGGGCAGAAGGTCATTAACAAGTGGGGATTTTGTTAGTGGTTTATTAAGTTTTAGAGGTACTGGGATTCTTATATGTACCTTGCTTATTATTTTCTTTTTAACAATTTTTGATATAAATACTTTTATAGTATCAAGTGCATTGTATAAAGAAAATAAATTTAATCCGGGCTTAAGAAATATGATTTTACTTGGAATTAAATCATTTAAAAATTTATTGAATATTTCAGGAGTTTTTATATCTATTTATGTAGCTTTAGCTTTTTCCTTATTAGGATTTAGGATAATATACACTCCTATTAAAAATTTTCAAATACCAAATTTTATTAAAGAATTTTTATTCTCCAATGATATATATTTTTTAGCATATTATATAATTGGTTTTATTATAATAATTACTCTAATAATTTATATATTTACTTTTCATTTTTTAACTATAGAGGATATGTCTTTAGTTGATGCCATGAAGAGCTCTCGAAAATTAATATTAGAAAATAAAAAAGATTTTATTATAAGGTTTATCATACTTAAGATGTTAATGTGGTTTATAGTATATGTAGGATTTAACTTTTTAATTTTAACAATTATTAATTATATTAATAGCTTAAATATTTCTATGTTTATATCAAGGGTATTTACCATATTTTTATCTTTTAGTTTATATCAATTTTTGACGTTAGTTATACTTATGACAGCACCATATTTTATAAGTGAATTAACAAATCTTTATTATGATTATAGAAAAAATAATCTTGATAATGAAAAATTTATAAAATATTACTCTATAGAAAAACAAAATGTAAAAAGCAAGATAGATTTTAAGAAATATGGAATTATTTTTGGTGTAGGTTTATTTGTATTTAATGTTTTATTTTCTATAATAAATTCTTATTTTTTTGATAATTTATATAGAGAATCTAGTGTGATAAATATTGTTGCACATAGAGCGGGTGGATTTTTAGAAGTTGAAAATAGTATAGAAGGGCTGAAAAAGGCAATAGAATTTAAGGCAGCTTATAGTGAAATAGATGTTCAAAGAAGCAAAGATGGACATTATATTATTAATCATGATAATACATTAAATAGATTAACAGGGGTAGATTTAAAATCAAGCCAATTAAATTTAAAAGAAATCAAAAAATTAAATTTAAAAACAAGTTCCAATTCGTTTAAGAAGGGGCAAAAGATTGCTACAATAGAAGAAATGTTGGATGTATCAAAGGGAAAAATTAAATTATTAATTGAGTTGAAGGGTGCTACTGCTGATAAAAAGATGGTTGATGATTTAGTAAAAATTGTTAAAGAAAGAGATATGATAAATGAAACTGTATTAATATCTTTAGACTATAATTTAATTAAATATATTGAAGAAAAATATCCTGAAATTTATAGCGGATATTTGTACTATTTTTCATTTGGTGATTTAAGTGATTTAAAATGTGATTATTTCTTAATGGAAGAAAATCAGGTGACAGAATCATCTTTAGAAAAAATAAAATTGATGGGTAAAAAGGCTATGGTTTGGACTGTCAATAGTTATTATAATATGAAAAAGTTTACTAATATGAGTTTAGACGGTATTATAACAGATAGAGTCGAAGAATTAAAAAATCTTAAGGAAATCTTAAGTAAGAGAAGTGATTTTGAAATTATTTTAGATAATTTCTTATTTAATTAATAAAATATAAAAAACTGTATTAATCTTTTACTAAAAAGTAATTGATAATACAGTTTTTACATTTTATTTTACAATCCCATTTTCATCTACTAAAATACATTCAATTCCAAAAAGTTTAAGAGATTCAATTATTTCTGGATCTGCATCAGAATTAGTAATTAAAATATCTACATCTCTTACATCTCCTGATACAAATGCACTTTTATGATTCAATTTAGAGCTGTCAACACATAATATAACTTTGTTAGCTCTTTCAATCATTGCTTTGTTGATTGCTACTTCATCAATATTAGCTGTTGTAATGCCTTCAGTAATGTGAAATCCACTTGCTCCTAAAATTGCTTTATTTGCCTGAGTATTTATTATATTATTTAGTGCGAATTCTCCCGTTAAAGCAGATTTTGGTTTTTTTATTTCTCCGCCTGTTAAAATTATTTTTATTTTAGGTAATGTATGCATGGTTAAAACATTTCCATTATTAGTAATTACTGATACAAACTTTGAAGGTTCTATATATTTTATACTTTGTATACTTGTATATGCCGAATTTATAAAAATTATGTCGTCATCATCTATTAGTGTCGCAGCTATTTTAGCAATTTGATTTTTTTTGTTTTCCGTTATAGATTTTAGTATTTCATTTGAACTTATAGCTGAAACATATCCATGGTATTTATATATTAAATTTTTATTATGTAGATATTCAATATCCCTTCTAATAGTTGGGAGAGAAACGTTTAATTTTTCTGCTAGATTAATATTTGTTGATTTTTTTAATTCATTTATTAATAGTAATAAATTTTTTCTTCTTTTATTAATTATATCTTTGCTATGTTTCATAATTTTCCTTTTAAATAATGTAATGAGGTTTTAAATCTGTATTTTTATTAGATTATACTCTTTGAAAATATTTTAGTCAAATATTAAAAAAAATTAATAATAAAGTTTTCGTATTTAATATTTCAAAAGAACATAAAAAATAATCAAAACTTATTTATATATTCTTTTTTATCCAAAAGAAAATAAAAAAGAAAAATTTTACGTTTTTATTTAAATAAAATAATTGACTTAAAGAAAGAAATGTTTTACAATCCATTTGTAAAGGTAATCATAAAATTATTAGGAGGGTATTATGTCAAAAATTGATGAAATTACAAGGGAGTCATGGATACTAAAAACATTTCCTGAATGGGGTACATGGCTAAATGAAGAAATAGAAAACGAAATTGTTGCTGAAAATAAAGTTGCTATGTGGTGGCTTGGAAATATGGGATTATGGGTTAAATCTCATGGGGGAGCAAATTTGTGTGTGGACTTATGGGTTCAAACAGGAAAAAAGACTCAAAAAAATAAACTTATGAAAGAAAAACATCAACATCAAAGAGCGGTTGGATGTGTAGCACTTCAACCAAATTTAAGAACAACACCATGTGTTATTGATCCATTTGCAATTAAGGAATTAGATGCTATAATGTCTACACATTCGCATAGTGATCATATTGATATAGATGTTGCAGCTGCAATAATGCAAAATACTAAAGATACGAAATTTATCGGACCGAAAAGCTGTACCGATATTTGGAGAAAGTGGGGTGTTCCTGAAGAAAGACTTGTTACAGTGAAACCTGGTGATGAATTTGAAATAAAAGATACGAAACTTAAAGTATTTGATTCATTTGATAGAACTATGCTTTTAACTGTCGATGAAGATGTTGTATTAAAAGATAATATGCCACCTGAAATGTCAGAATTAGCAGTTAATTATTTAATAGAAACAAGTGGCGGAAATATTTATCACGCAGGCGATTCACATCATTCAAACTATTTTGTAAAACATGGTAATGAAAATAAAATTGATGTTGCAATAGTTGGATATGGAGAAAATCCTAGAGGAATGACTGATAAATTAACATCATCTGATGTTTTAAGGGTAGCGGAAGAATTAAAGACACAAGTTGTTATACCTGTTCATCATGATATTTGGTCAAATTTTTTAGGTGATCCAAAAGAAATAATGATGTTGTGGAACTATAAGAAATATAGATTAAATTATAAATTTAAGCCATATATTTGGCAACCTGGTGGAAAATTCATTTTCCCTGATAATAAAGACGATTTAGAGTATATGTATCGTAGAGGATTCGAAGATGCATTTACAATTGAACCTGATTTGCCATATAAAGCATTTTTATAAAATAAATAATTAGGATGGAGGAAAAATATGGAATATTTAGAAATGATATGGAAATTTATAGTATTTAATATACTAACAAAACCTGCTTATTTAATAGGGTTTATGGTCCTACTAGGATATATTTTATTAAAGAAACCTTGGTATGATAGTTTAAGTGGATTTATAAAAGCTACCGTGGGATATTTTATTTTAGCTGTAGGATCTGGTGGATTGGTAACAACATTCAGACCAATTTTAGTTGGATTAAAAGAAAAATTTAATCTGTCGGCTATGGTTATTGACCCATATTTTGGTCAAAATGCTGTTCAATCCGCAATGACAAACATAGGGAGATCTTTCTCCCAAGTTATGATACTTCTTCTTATAGCTTTTATATTTAATTTAGTGTTAGTTAGATTGCAAAAGTTTACAAAATTAAGAGCTGTATTTACAACAGGGCATGTACAAATGCAACAAGCAGCAACAGCCTTTTGGTTAATATTATATGCATTTCCTGGACTTGGAGATACACCAATGCTAATTATAATGGCTATTTTGCTAGGTACATATTGGGCAGTAGGTTCAAACTTAACGATAAAACCTACTCAAGAAGTTACTGATGGTGCAGGTTTCGCATTAGCACACCAACAAATGTTCGGTGTTTATTTTATGAGTAAATTATCAGAGTATATTGGTAAAAAATCAAAAAATTCTAAAAAGTTAGAAGATATCCAATTACCAGGCTGGTTGTCTATTTTTAATGATAATATGGTTTCAACTTCATTGTTAATGACAGCATTTTTTGGAATAATTTTGATGATTTTAGGTAAAGACTATTTAATTGCTGCAAAATTCTTAAAACAAGGTGATTCATTTGTGTTTTACATACTAACAACAGCATTGCAATTTGCTGTATATTTAGCAATATTACAATTAGGCGTTAGAACATTCGTTACAGAACTTACAGTTTCATTCCAAGGTATCTCTAATAAATTGTTACCAGGTGCTGTTCCAGGAATTGACTGTGCTGCAGTTTATGGCTTTGGTTCACCAAATGCAATAACAATAGGATTTTTATTTGGGGCTTTAGGTCAATTTTTAGCTATAATAACTTTAATTTTACTAAAGAGTCCTACAATTGTAATAGCAGGATTCGTGCCTGTATTTTTCGATAATGCAACAATTGGTGTGTTTGCAAATAATAAAGGTGGATTAAAAGCTGCAATTATAACTCCATTTTTAAGTGGATTAATTCAAGTATTTGGATCTGCATTTATTGCATCATTAGTTGGATTATCATTACATGGAGGATATTTAGGAATGTTTGACTGGGCAACAGTATGGCCAGCATTTACAATAATAATGAAATATTTAGGATATATTGGAGTTGGAGTAATTACTATTGTATTATTGATTATACCTCAATTACAATATAAAAAAGATAAAGAAAATTATTTTTTAATAACTTCTGACTATGAACAATATAAAAAAAATAAAAATAAATAGGAGATAAAAATGAAGGTTTTAGTTTGTTGTGCAAATGGAGCAGGTACAAGTTTATTAATGGAAATGAAAGTTAAACAGGCATTTTCTGATTTAAATATAAAAGCTGATGTTTCTCATACATCTTTATCAGAAGGAAAGAACTCATCAAGGAATTTTGATGTTGTCGTTTGTAGTTTAGCTTTTGAAAAAAATTTTGATGATTCTAAAAATTTAGGAGTTAAAGTCATAGGAATTAAAAATATATTATCATTAGATGAAATAAAAACTAAATTAGTTGAAGCGGGAATTTCAAATTAATTTTATATTTAGAAAGTAGGAAGTAATGTATAGTTTAAAAAATTTAACAATAGATGATATAGAATTAAATATAGATTCCAAAGATTGGGTTGATTCAATAAAAAAAGCATCAGTTAAATTAGTAGAAAGAAATATTATTGAAGAAAAATATATAGATGCAATGATAGATAGTGTATTAAAATTTGGTCCATATATAGTTATAGCTAAAAATGTTGCATTATCTCATGCAAGACCTGAGGAAGGAGCGATAGAAACTAAATTATATTTCACTACATTAAAAAATGATATTGAATTTGGTGAATTAGATAATGATCCAGTAAAATTATTGATAGTTTTATCTGCTAAAGATAGTAATAGTCATTTAGAACTATTATGTCAATTAGGATCTATATTGGAAAAAAGAGAGATTGTTGAAAAACTTTTAGATGCAAAAACAAGAGAAGAGTTTCTAAATGTTATTTTGGAGGCTGTAGATGAAATTCAATAAACAAATAATTGCGGAAATGGAGAAAGCTTATTCTGTTAATAATTTTATTGTTGACGGAAAATTAAAATTTATAGTTGGTACTGAAAAAAATGGGCCATTAAACTTATTTGATGCAAATGGTAAATATGAGGAAACTATTGTAGAGGAATATGGAGGGGTAATGTCAATTATCCCTGTACCAAATCAAAAAAATAGTTTTTTAACCACATATAAATTTTATTCACCAAATGATGGATATGATGCAAAAATTGTTCAAGTAAAAAAAGTTGATGGAAGGTGGAAAGTTAATGTAATTGCTGTTTTACCTTTTGTTCATAGATTTGATGTTTTGAGCAATGGTGAAGAAAACTTTTTAATTGCATGTACAATAAAAAGTGGGTTTGATTTTAAAAATGATTGGAACCAACCAGGAAAAATTTATGTTGCTAAATTACCTGAAAATTTAGATAAATTTAATGGAGAAAATCAATTAGGGTTTGAAGTTTTGAAAGATAACTTAACAAAAAATCATGGGTTTTATAAAGTAAGTAGCGGTGAAGAATATGCCCTAATTACATCAGAAAATGGTGTATTTAAGGTTATTCCTCCGATAAATAATGGTAAATGGAATATAGAAAAAATTTTAGATCAATCAACATCTGATTCATTGCTTTATGACTTAGATGGTGATGGTAAAAATGAATTAGTAACATTTTCTGAATTTCATGGAGATCATTTAGATATATATAAAGAAATTAGTGAAAATAATTTTGAGAAAATTTATTCATACAAAAAACCTTTAAGATTTTTACATGCATTAAATGTACAAGTTATAAATAATAAACCTATATTATTTATCGGTCATCGTGGAGGAGAAAGAGATTTATTTGCATTGAAATTTAATGATACTACTAATACATTTGATCGAATTGATATTGATAGTGAAATTGGAACAGCAAATGTTACATCTTATATTTATAATAATAAGTTAAGAGTTATATCAGCTAATAGAGAAACAAATACAGTTACATATTATACTTTGGAGGACTAAATGAAATATCAATTAGGACTTTATGAGAAAGCTTTACCTATTGATTTAAGATGGGAAGAAAAGTTTAATATTGCAAAATCTGCAGGATATGATTTTTTAGAAATCAGCATAGATGAAACTGATCAAAAATTAGGTAGACTAGATTGGTCTCAAGAAGAAATTAATAGTTTAATTAGTGTTATGGAGAAAACAAATTTTCATATAAGATCAATGTGTTTAAGTGGACATAGAAAATATCCTTTAGGGTCTTTAGATGAAGAAACTAGAGCTAAAAGTATAATTATTGCAGAAAAAGCTATTAATTTAGCGGAAAAATTAGGAGTAAGAATAATTCAATTAGCAGGATATGATGTTTACTATGAAAATGGTAATGCTGAAACAAAAAAATTATTTGAAGATAATTTAAAAAAAATAGTTGAAATTGCATCAGCTAAAGGAATGTTATTAGGTTTTGAAACAATGGAAACTGAATTTATGGATACAGTTTCAAAAGCTATGGAATATGTAGATGAAATTAATTCTCCATATTTAGGTGTGTATCCTGATTGTGGTAATTTAAATAATGCTGCAATAAAATATAATAAAGATATTTTAGAAGATATAGATACCGGAAGAGGTAAAATATTTGCTTTTCATATAAAAGAAACTGTTCCAGGTAAATATAGGAATATGCATTTTGGTGATGGAAATGTAGATTTTGAAAAAATATTTAAAAAATTACATGAATTAAAGGTGAATAGATTCGTTACTGAATTTTGGTATCTAGGAGAAGATAATTATATAGAAATCATAAATGAACAATGTAAGTTTGCAAAAAATATTCTTGGTAAATATTACAATAGGAGGGATTATGCTTGAAGAATTGAAAAAAAGAGTTTATGAGGCTAATTTACTTCTTCCAAAATATGATTTAGTGAAATTTACTTGGGGAAATGTAAGTGAAATTGATGAAGAAAGTAAAATTGTGGCTATTAAACCAAGTGGTGTTGATTATGATAAATTAAAGGTTGAAGATATTGTTTTAGTTAATCTTGATGGAGAAATAATTGAAGGTGAAAAAAAACCTTCATCAGATACAAAAACGCATTTAGAAATTTATAAAAAATTTGCAGAAGTTAAAGGTATTGTTCATACGCATTCTCCATATGCTACTTCGTGGGCTCAAGCCGGGATAGATATACCATGTTTTGGAACTACGCATGCAGATTATATTTATAGCGATGTACCGGTTTTAAGAAATTTAACTCAAGAAGAGATTGATGATGATTATGAAAAAAACACAGGATTATTAATAGTTGATTATATGAAAGATAAAGAATTTACAAAAACTCCAGCTGTTTTATTGAAAAATCACGGATCATTTGTTTGGGGGAAAGATTGTTTTGATGCGGTGCATAATTCTGTTGTATTGGAAGAAGTTGCAAAAATGGCTACTTTTACAATTTTGATAAATCCAAATGCTGAAAAAACACCAAAAAGAGTTCAAGATAAACATTATTATAGAAAACATGGTAAAAATGCTTATTATGGACAGTAATTGATAAGGAGATAATATGAAGTTTTTTTTAGATACGGCAAATGTTGATGAAATAAAAAGAATAGACGATCTAGGTTTGGTAGATGGGGTTACTACAAATCCTACACTAATTTCTAGAGAAGGAAGGGATTTTGAAGAAGTAATCAAAGATATTTGTTCACTTGTAAAGGGACCGGTTTCTGCAGAAGTTATAGGTTTAACATCTGAAGAAATGGTTAAAGAAGCTAGAATAATTTCTAAATGGGCAGATAATATTGTTGTTAAAATTCCGATGACTGAAGAAGGATTAAAAGCAATTAAAATTTTATCACAAGAAGGAATAAAAACTAACTGCACTTTAATTTTTTCAGTGGCTCAAGGGCTGTTAGCTATGAAAGCCGGAGCCACATATATAAGTCCATTCATAGGAAGAATAGATGATTTAGGTAAATCCGGTATAGAGTTAGTTGAAGATTTGAGATATATAATAGATATGTATAATTTCAAATCGGAAATTATTGCTGCATCTGTAAGGACATTAGCTCATGTTGAGGAATCATCAAAGGCAGGAGCACATATTGCAACAATACCTGGAACATTATTCCCTAAATTATGGAATCATGCTTTAACGGATAAAGGAATTAATGATTTTTTAAGTGATTGGGAAAAATATAAAAAATCTATGAAATAATTTTATATAACGGGAGAAAATGAAAATTGTCATATCTCCCGTATATTTTATAAAAATTTAGTGTAATTTTAGAGAGGAATATTATGGAAAAGAAAGTTATTGATACGATAAGAGTATTATCTGCAGAAATGGTTTTAAAAGCAAATTCTGGACATCAGGGGACTCCAATAGGGGCTTCTCCAATAGGATATGTTTTATATAATGATGTAATGAAATATAATCCTAAAAATCCAAAATGGTTTAATAGAGATAGATTTATTTTATCAGCAGGTCATGCATCAGCTTTACAATATTCTTTATTACATTTATTTGGTTTTGATTTAAGTATGGAGGATATAAAAAATTTCAGACAATTGGGCTCAAAAACACCGGGACATCCAGAATATGGATACACAGATGGTGTTGAGGTTACAACCGGACCATTAGGACAAGGTGTTGCTAATGCTGTTGGCTTTGCAATGGCGGAAAAACATTTAGCTGCAAAATATAATACAAAAGAAATAAAATTAATAGATCATTACACATATGTGTTAGCTGGTGATGGATGTTTGATGGAAGGTGTGTCAAATGAAGCATCATCTTTAGCGGGTACATTAGGACTTGGAAAATTAATCATGTTGTATGATTCTAATAAAATTACGATTGATGGAACAACTGAAATAGCATTTTCTGAAAATGTTGCAAAAAGATATGAAGCGTTAGGCTGGCAGGTATTAGATGTAAAAGATGCAAATGATATTAATGCAATTAGAGAAGCTATTGAAGATGCTAAAAAAGATAGTAAAAGACCAACATTAATAGAAATTCATTCTAAAATAGGATATGGAACTAATAAAGAAAATACATCAGATGTTCATGGTAATCCATTAAAATTAGAAGATATAGAAGAAATGAAGTTGAAATTAGGATATGATGTTAAAGAAATGTTTACTATAAGTGATGATGTAAAGTCATACTTAGGTAAAACTATATCAAAACATAAAATTTACGAAGATGAATGGATTAAACTACTAAATCAATATAAATTTAAGTATCCTGACAAATATGAATCATTTATAAATTCTATTAATAATACTTATGATTTTAATTTTTTTAACGAAAAAGATTATTATGAATTTAATAAGGATTTAGCAACAAGAGCTTCTTCTGGAGTTGTGTTAAATAAAATAGCAAAACATTTTGATTCGTTTTTTGGAGGATCTGCTGATTTAGCAGGATCAAATAATACTACAATAGAAGATGAAACATTCTTCTCAAAGAAAAATCCTGTTGGGAAAAATATTCATTATGGAATTAGAGAACATTCAATGGCTGCAATAGCAAATGGTATAAGTTTACATGGAGGATTGTTGCCATACACGGGTACATTTTTATCTTTTGCAGATTATATGAAACCAGCAATAAGATTATCTGCTTTAATGCATCAAAAAGTAGTTAATATATTCACTCATGATAGTATTGGGTTGGGGGAAGATGGTCCAACACATCAGGCTATTGACCAACTTCCAATGTTAAGATCAATACCTAATTGTATTACTATAAGACCTGCTGATAATAGAGAAACAGCAGCGGCGTGGGAATATGTTTTAAAATCAAAAGATAGACCTATTAATTTAATTCTTACAAGACAAACTGTACCATCAATTGAAAATACAGGAATTAATTTATTTAATGGAGCATACGTATTAAAAGAATTTGGAAATAGCCCTGAAATAATTTTAATGGCATCAGGTTCAGAGGTTCATCTTGCTTATAAAGTAGCTGAAAAATTATTTGATCAAGGAAAATATTCTAGAGTTATTTCTGTTCCTTCGATTGAGTTATTTGAGGAACAAACAGAAAAATATAAAGATGTTATATTACCATCAAATATAACAAAAAGAGTTGCTATAGAAGCTTCATCTGAAAAGACATGGTACAGATATATAGGATTAAATGGATTATTGGTAGGAATGAATACATTTGGAATATCTGCACCAGCAGATATAGCATTTGAATATTTTGGATTTACTGTTGAAAAAATTGTTGAAAAGATAAACTTAAAATTTTATAATAAATAAAATAAAAAATAGAGGAGAGTAAATTAAATTTTCCTCTATTTTTTAATTACAAAGAATTTTAAAAATATTAAATTTTTGTAACAATAATGACAGTTACAAATTTAAAAATTATGTTATTATATTTATATAAACATAAGGAGGTAAATTATGAAAAATATAAAATTATATATGCTGGATATTGTGTATTCACAGCATTTATGCAAATTGTTAAACTATTATGATGATATTAGGTGTTCTATAGTAGAGAACTACAATAGAGATGATACAGAATCTATATACATCACTGATTTTTTTGTTGAAGAGAATAAAAACGTTGTAAAGTTAATGAGTCAATCAGAAAAGTATCAAAATGTAGATAATATTTACGAAATGATAAGTGAAAAATATTCATTAATAAATAGTTACTCTGAAGAAATAAAGATTATTTCCTTTGTAAATATTTCTGAAAATCGATCAAATAATTTATTAGCGGAAGATTTGTATAAGGAGTTTAATAAAAAATATAGATCAATTTTAGTAAATTGTAATTATTTTTATGATTATGGTTTAGTAGAAAATGAAATAGGATTAGAATCATTATTGTTTGTGGATGATAGTGGAGATATTGCTGTAAATAAATCTAAAAATATTGATTATATAGGGGCTTCTTCTATACCAATTGAAACTAATAAAACCGAAAATATAAAAAAGATCTTAAATACTATAAAAAATATGAATTATAATTTTGCAATCATGGATTTAAGTTTTAGTCTAAATAAAAGAAATTTAGAAATCTTAAAAAATTCAGATATAATAATATATTATTTTCCGATAAATTCAGATGAAATTTTTATTTCAAAAAATATCCAAAATATAACTAACATTCTTAACATTACCAATAATATAAAAAAAATAATAGAAATAAGACCAATAAAATCCGGATATAACATAAAACTCAATAATGAGATAATTGAAATTAATTCTTTATCAAAAATGGTTGAATTATTATGATAGATTATACAAAAGTAAAAAAATATGTGAAAAGTTACGAAATTATATCCTTAAATGATAATCAGCTTAATCAGTATTTTAATAATGCTATTTTAACTTATTGTAATGATGAAAAAATTAATGTAGATATCGATGAAATTAGAAAAACTATAAAAGATTTACAATATGAATACCGTGGATTAAGCATTATAGATAAATTATTAGAAGATGAAGACATTAATGAAATTATGGTAAATTCTTTTAATAATATATTTGTTGAATATAAAGGAAAGATGATAAAGAGTAAATATACTTTTTCTGATGATGAACATTATAATAGGATTATTCAAAAAATAGTAGGAGATGCTGGGAGAGAAGTAAATGTTTCTAGTCCAATAGTTGATGCTACATTATATGATGGATCTAGAGTTAATATTGTCCTTCCACCGATTTCTAAAAACAGTCCATCTATGACTATAAGAAAGTTTTCAAATAAGGGGATCACAATAAATGATTTAATTTTATATAAAACTATAGATAATGATGTTGCAAAATTTCTAAATCAAATTATAAAGGCAAAGTATAATTTAATTATAAGTGGAGGTACATCTACTGGGAAAACTACTTTTTTAAGTGCCATTTCAGAATTTATTTCAAATGATGAGAGGATAATAACAATAGAAGATTCTAGAGAACTTAACTTAATCAATAAAGATAATTTGATAAGTTTAGAAACTAGAAATTCAAATAATTCTAAAAAAGGTGAAATAACTATTAAAGAATTAATTAAAACATCACTTAGAATGAGACCTGATAGGATAATTGTTGGGGAGGTTAGAGCTGATGAATCTTTAGACATGTTACAAAGCATGCAAACTGGTCATGAAGGTTCGCTAACTACAGTTCACGCTAATTCTGGAAAAGATTTATTATCAAGATTGGAAACTATGGTTCTTAGAGCAAGTGATGATATTCTATTAGAAGCTATAAAAAGGCTTATAAATTCATCCATTGAAATTATAATACAGTTGAAAAGAGTTAATCATTTAAAAAGAAGAGTAGTCGAAATTTCAGAAATTATACAGACGGATGATGGTAGTACATTAATAAATCAAATTTATAAATATGATTATAAAACAGATAAACTTAATAAAATAGGAGAATTAATCAATATTGAAAAAATAGAAAGGATAAGAGATGAGAAATAAGCAGATTATAAGTTATTTTATATCTTTCACGATTATTTTTTTATATACGTATATATTTTTCAATTCGTTTTTATTTTCATCCATATTTTCTATTTTTATTTCCTTAAAATTTTATAAAAACATATATGAAATATTTGAGAAAAAAAACTTACGATTAAAAAGGATAATGTTTAGAGAATTTTTAGATATTTTTAATTCTAATATTATTTCGGGTGAAAATTTTTATAATTCATTAAAAAAAACATCAAAGGAAATAAAAAATATTTTTCATGATAACACTTATTTAGTTAAATATCTTGATGAATTAGTTTTAGATATTGAAAATGGGAAAAATATAACCGATGCTTTAAGAGATTTTAAACAAAAAGCTGATTTAGAAGAAGTAGATATTTTTATAGATAGTTTAATTTTATCAATTCAAATGGGAATTGATTTATCTAAAATAACTAATAATAGTAAAAATATGTTATCAGATAATATAAGCCTGGAGTTGGAATTATCAACGATTGTAGATAATTCTAAAAAAGAATTTTTAATTATGATTTTTTTACCAATTTTCGTATTACTTTTAGTTAATAATTCTTCAACAAATACTTTAAGATTTTCAGATTATTTAATTAGAATCCCTGTATTTATTTCTTTTATTTTCGATTTTTATTTAGGTAATAAAATTGTAAACTTGGAGGTGTAATATAAAATATATATTTTTAACTTTATTTACAATCATTATTTTTGTATCAAGTATATACCATTTTATAAATTATAAACAGATAATATCTTTTAAGGATACTTTTAGTTATAATTCTGAAATTATAAATCATTTTATTTTACCGTTCAATTATTTTGTAAATAGATATTATGGATTTTTTTCAAAACTTTTATCTACAAAATTAAAAATTTCTATGAAGAATTTATATGGTGAAGATAATTTAAAGTACCAAGAAATATTATTTTTAAGTATGAAAATTTGTATTATATATAATTTAATTCTTTTATTTTTAATTCTAATTTCAGTATATTATAATATCCTATTATTATTTTTATTTATAATTTTTATATTTACATTAAATTATTATATAAATGTTTCTCAAATTATTAAGTATGAAAAACAAAAGAAAAAATTTAAAAATGATTTACCGGCATTTATATCAAGATTATCTTTAATGATAAATTCCGGAATACAACTAAGAGTTTCGATTGAGTTTATAATTAATAATTCAAGTGGGGAAGTTGTGGAAAAATTAAAACTAGTAAATTCATTAATAAAAAATGGAATGAGTGAAATAGAAGCTTATAATTTAATTTTATCAAGAACAGATGATTTATTGATTAGAAAATTTATAGGAAATATTGTACAAAATTTTGAGAAGGGAGGTGATGATTTAGAGGATGTATTAATTATGATAAAAAAGGATAGTAATGAATTTAGAAAGAATGATTTAATTTTGAAAACACAAGAAGCGAATAGAAAACTTTTAATTCCTAATATAATTATTTTCATAGGAATTTTACTTATGGTAATGATACCAATTTTATTAAATGTAGCATAGGAGGAAAAATGTTAAAAAAAATTTATAATTCTTTTGTAAAAAATAAAAAAGGAGAAGTTAATATGATAGCGATAGTTCTAATACTGTTGGTAGTTATAATATTAGCTGTTATATTCAAAGATGGTTTAACTAATTTGTTGAAATCAATTTTTACGAGATTAGAAAATGATATTAATAATTTTCAATAAAATTATAAAAAATCATAAAGGAGGAGTTCAATTTATAGAATCGGCTATAGTATTTCCAGCATTACTTTTATTTTTAAGCATTTTATTTATTATTTCTATAAAAACATTTTCCGCAGGATTAATTGTTGAAAAATCATATGTGGAAAGTAGAGAATTATTATATAAAACAAGTAATGAATTTGAAATTGTAAAAAGAATTAACAAAGAAGATATAAGTAAAACTGAAATAAACTTACAAAATTTTTCTAAAAAGTTCACAACTGATGAAATCAAACTTAATATAAATGAAAATATATTTAATAATTCAATTGCTGTGTATAAAAAAGATGATAAATTTTTAAGTACAAAAAAAATTTATCCATCTGATATTATGAGAAAATTTGATTTTACTAAAGAAGTATTAAATGATATAAAAGATGTTAAATTTAGAAAGTACACATTAAGTGGAGTGTTTGATAGCATTAGTGGTTTAGCTGACAATATAAAAAATAAAATAAAAAAATGATATACAAATCTAAAGGGATAATTTCAATATTTTTAGCTCTAATAATTCTTCCTGTGTATTCTTTTGCGATATTAACAATAGATGTTGTAAAAATAGCTGCTTCGCAAACACATTTACAAATAGCAAATGAAAAGGCGTTAAATTCTGCATTATCTTTATATAATAGAGATTTATATAAAAAGTTTAATATATTTGGTATAAATTATAATAATGATTACTTATCAGCTTATATAAATGATATTTTAATTGAAAATATAGAAAATGATAAAAGTAAATTTTATAATTCTCAAATTAACTCCATTACTTTAAATTTAAGAGAATCGGATTATATATTAAATAACTCTAATTTAGAAAAACAGATTGTTGATTATATGAAACTAAAAGGCCCATATATGCTAAGTAAGGGAGTTCTAAATCTTATAGATATTACAAAGAATACTAAGACTTTTAATCATGTTTTAGATAAAAAATTAGATTATGAAGAAGAGTATTCAAAGGTAAATGAAAATTTAGATGATTTAGTGAAATATATGAAACAATATGATGAAAAATTTGGAAAAATTAATAATGAATTTTTTCAAATTAATAAAAATTTGGAAAATTTTAAAAGAGAATTAAGCTCAAAATTTAAATTAACAAATCGGCAAAAATTCAAAGAAAAATTTGATAAATTAGAAAATTCTAAAAAATCAGAAATTAAAAATTTAATTAAAAAGTATAATTCTTCAAATTCTAAATTAAGATCAGATATTTCAGTCCTAAATGTTATATATAACGAAATGATCTCATCATTAAAAATTTTGAGTAGTTCTTCAGATGTTTTACAATCAAAACTTAATATTTGGGGTGAATCAATTAAAAACATGGAAAAATCTGAAGTTAAAAACAATTTTAATTCAGATTTTAAATCTACAAAATTTGGATTTACAAAAGAAAATATTGATAAATTGTTGAAAAAATTACTTGATACAAAATCTACTTTTGATCAAATGATAACTTTATTAGATCCAAGTAACAAAGTTTATAAAATAGATATTTCAAAATTGTCTGATATAAATCTTGGAAATTTTGATGTTAAAAATATAAAAAAATTACCAAGTCTAAGAAATTTTAAACTTTATAAATTTGCAATTAATAATTCAAAATCTAAAGAAAATTCAGGTAAAAAGTCAAAAGCTAAAAGTAGTAAAAAAGAATTAGAAAATTTTGGGAAAAATTTAAATCAAGTTGGTAAGTCAAGAACTAATAATTCATTATTAGATTTTATAAACGTTGAAAATAAGAATAAAATTATAGACTTTTCTGCATCTAATGATTTTAATATCAAAAATAAAAATAGTATCTCTAATTATAAAAATATATTAAATAATATATCAAATTTATTTCCTTCAAATATGTCTAAAAGTCTTGAAAATATTTTAATTTCTCAATATATCGTCCAAAAATTTAGTCACAAATTACAAAATAAAGAAGAATTTAATAATCAAATAGAATATATTCTTTTTGGAAATGATAGCTTAAGTAAAAATGAATCTAATGTAAATAACTATATTTTTGGAATAAGATTTATATTAAATTCTATATATGCATACACAAATTCTGATTTGATTAATGAAGCTAATATTGCTGCAGTCGCTATTTCTGGATTTACAGGATTTGGTGTGCCTTTAGTTAGGTCTTTGATACTTGCATCTATGAGTTTTGGTGAAAGTATTATAGATTTAGAAACTTTGAATTCAGATAACTCTTTAGAAGCTTTTAAGAACAAGTCTAATTGGAGTGTTTCTATAAAAGGATTACCAAAACTTTTAGGTAATAATATAAAAGATATATCAAATTCTGCTATAGATAATATTTATGAAACAATATCAGATTATACGGATGATAAAATTGATAAATTAAACAAAAATATGGATGAGTTCATAAATCAAACAATTGATGGTGTAAGTCAATCTATAATTTCAGAAATACTTTCTCCAATACAAATGGCTATTTTTAATTCAATTAATTTAGAAAATGAAGAATTTCAATCTAATATAAATGATATTATAAGTAATATTGAAAACGAAATTAATACTGATAATTCAACAATAAAAAAATTAAAAATAGAAATTTTAAATTATGTTAAAGATGAGATGAATAGTATTGTTGATAAAATTAATGAAATTTCTATTGATAAATATTTTGAAAAAATTACTAAAAATATAGAATCGAAAATAATTAATTTTACTAGCAAATATTCTTCTGAATTGAAAAATAAAATCAATACAACACTTGATAAAAATAAAATAGAACAAAAAGAAAAAGTTAATAATTATATAGACGCTTATATAAATAAATTAGGATATGAAGGAGAAATTAAAACGAAGGGAAGTACAAGTGGAATGAGTTTTAAGTATAAAGATTATTTAATTTTATTAGGGTTTATTAGATTATCAAGTGGAGATAGGGAAAATATCATTAGGAGAATTGGATTACTAATTGATTATGAAATAAAAAAAATCAATCCTGAATTTGATATAACAAATTTAATAGTAAATATATCATTTGATACAAAAATTATTGTAAATACATGGTTATTAAAAAAATATATTTTAATAGATGACATAAAAAGAGATATTTCTGGAGGATATTAATGAAAAAAACAATTTTTATATTTCTTATAGTATGTTTGATATTTACTGCTTGTAAAAATCAAGAAAAATATGAACAAAAATCTGAATTTGAATTTAAGGGAAAAATATCAGGAGTTGATGTTTATTTACCCGATGATTGGCTAAGGAAAAAAGGAGTATATGGGGATTATTATAATGATATTCAAAATTTTATATTGTATAAAAAAATAGAAACAAATGATATAGAAAAAGAAGTTTTGGAATCATTAAATTTTTATAGGAATGATGATTTTAAAATGACTGACGAATTACCTAAATTATATAATGAAAAAAATATTGAGTTTGAAAGAAAAGACAAGTTATTTAAATATATAAAAGGGAAAAATTTAGGAACAGTAATTATATTAGTTGGATCTAAAAATAAGGAAAAAGTAAATAAATTATATGAAGAAGTGTTTAAGTAAAGGTTCATTAACTATTGAAGCTAGTTTGGTTTTTATTTTATTTGTAATAGGATATTTTATTGTTAATAATGTTGCTATTAGTATTATGACTGAATCTTTAACTAGAAAAGCATTATTTGAAACAGGAATGGAATTTAGCTCATATATTGAAGTTGTGGATAAATTTGAGTATTCTAATGAATTAAAAACAACAACTTTTGATATAAAAGAGTATGAAAATATAATTGGAAATGGCTTAGAGAAGGAAGTAAGTGCGAAAAATTTCAAAAATATTTTAGAAGATTTAAAAAGATTAATAAAAAATGATATTAGTGGAGAATTTAAGAAAATAATTTACAATAAATTATTAAAAAATATATTTATTAATAAATTAAAAGATATTTCTAAAAATTTTAATTTAAGTACATCAACTATTATTGATGGAATAACAGGAATTGAATTTTTTAATTCTAAATTTTTAGAAAATTCAAATAGATTAGAATTAAACTTGAAGTATATAAATGAAATAGGTAAATTTGGGCTTTTATCATATAAAAATGATATTCAACAAAAATTTTTAGTAGATACATGGACGGTTAATTATAATAAACAGAAAAATAAGTCTATTTGGGATAAAACAAACTTTGAACGTGGAAGATATTTTGCGAAAAATATAAGAGAAAATTCAAGTGTTATAGAACTTAAAACAGGTAAGGGATTTGATTTATTTGATAAATCAACGAATACACTGATAAAAGTTTATTCTATAAATATTTTTGATGAATTTTATTCTGAAAAGAAATCCAAAAAGTTTGAAGTTAAAAATGAATTTTTAACTTTAATAAAAACTTATAAAAATAAATTTGAAAAAGATTTACTAAAGTATAAAGAAATACAATCAGTTACAGGAGAAAATATTAAAATAAAAAATCCTAAAAAGAAATTTATTTTAATTTTACCTGAAGAAGCTAAAGAAATTAGCAATGTAGAGGAATATATAAATAAGATAAATGAAATTATTCCTGTGGAAATAAGATATATGGAGAAAGCATTCAATGATAATTAGTTTAATTTATTCATTTTATATGAAACGTGAAAAGTATACAAACTATAAACACATCTTTTTATTCTTATTATTTGCCAATTTTATAAATTATAATATATATGATAATGTTAACTATTTTATAATTTCAATATTGTTAATTTTAAGTTTTATTGACATAAAAGATAAGATTGTTCCAAATTCATTAAATCTAATTCTATTAATATTTTCTATAAGATATTTTAATTTTAATATTCAAATTACTCTATTAGATTATTTCACAATAGTTTTTTTTATACTTTTAATATTTTATTCAGGAATTAAATCTCAAATAGGAATGGGGGATGTGAAATTATTAATGGTGATTTACTTAAATAAAGGCTATGAATTTACAGGGCAACTATTATTTGTTGTATCAATATTAATTTTTATATTTTCTATAATACTTTATTTTAAGTATAAAACTAGTGAAATCACATTCCCTATGGTTCCTTTTGTAACTTTATCATATATTTTATTAATGGGGGTGTTATGAATAAATTAATAAATTTAATATTAATATATTTAGCGATATTTTTATGGATTTTAGCAATAAAAAAAGACTATGAAAATGATAGTGTTTCAAAACAGTATTTAAAAAACGGTGATATGTATTTTGAAAATCAAATTTATATAGATGCATTAGAAAATTATAAAAAATCTGAAGATGTAAAAAGTGATAAAAACACTAGAAACAAAATATTTGAAAGTTATTTAGAATTAAATAATTATAAAGAAGCATTTAATTATTTAAATAGTATAAATTTTGACCATGAAACTATAATTAAAAATCAAGAAAGAATATTAAATAAGTTTATAAAAGAAAAAGATTATAAAAATTATAATAAATATATGAATTTAAGTGATAAGATTGTATATGAAAAATTTAATAAAAAATATTATGGAAAAATAATTTATTTAGAAAATTTTTATGATGATGTTGATTATATAGTGCAAGATAAGGATAGGTTTATTGTAAATAGTGGTGGATGGAAAGTGATAAATAACTTAGGAAAAATAATAAGTACTAAATATGATAAAATTTATGGATTTTATAATAATTTTATAACTGTCAGTGATAAAAAAGGAAGTGTTTTAATTGATGAAAATAAAGTTGTAAGAGGCAAATTTTTTAATCAAAATGATTATAACTTTCAAAGTGGATTTGTTGTTGTAAAAAATAATGATAAATATAAATATGCTATTCAAACAGGTGAAATAAAATCTAAAGATTATAAACAAGCGAGTAATTTTCAAAATGATATTGCTGTAGTTATAGATAAAGGAATTCAAATAATAAATCAAAATTTTGAAGTAATGAAAAAAGTTGATGGAGATGATTTCAAAAAAGACGGTAGGAATAATGCAATATATAATAATAAAATAATTGTGAAAAATGGTATGAAATATAAACTTTATGATATAAAGGATGAAAAATATTCAAAAGAATATGATGAAATAGATTTTGATTATGGAGATTTAATAGCTGTTAAAAATAAAGGAAAATGGGGTTTTATTGATCAGGAATTTAATGTGAAAATTGAATTTATGTATGATGAAGCTAAATCTTTTAGTAGTAAAGTCGGGATAATAAAAATAAATGATGAAGATTATATAATAGACAAAAATAATAATATGTTAGAAAAAATCAATGGAAAATTATATCCATTTAATATAGATGGTATAAGCTTTGTAAAACAGAATGAAAAATATGTAATGGTAAAATTGATGAGGAGTATATATGATTAAGGAATTAATGTTTGTTGATAAAAGTGAAAATATAATATTAAAAATGATTGAGTTAAATACAATAGATAATTTACTAAAATTTAAAATATATGATAATAATATTGATTTTAACATAGATGGTAAAATTTCATTAGAGAATAAATTTAGAGGACAAGTAGATTACAAATTGTTTTTGGTTGTATTTTTGAAAATTTTAGAAGCTTTATCTAATTTAGAAAAATATATGATAACAAGTAAAAATATATATCTGAATAAAGAAGATATTTATTTAGATCAAGAAAATAATGTATTTTTTATGATTGACCCGTATTGTGAACTATATTATAACGTTAAAGATTTATACAGAAATCAATTAGTTGATATAAATTTTAATTTAAATGATAATTTAAATAACTTGTTTAAAATTAACTCATATTTAAATTCAGAATATTATACAATAAAAGGATTTAAAAATATGTTAATAGAAATCATAAATACAGATACAAAATGCAGCTACAATGAAGTAATTAAAATTCAAGAAGATACGAAAAAAAATACCTTAATGGAGGGGATTAAGAAGTATATTAAAAAAATAATAAAAAAAATTTGACAAAATAAAAAAACTAATGTAATATAAAAAAGTCGCTTGAAGTTATAAAAAAAATAAGAAAAAAAGTATTGACAAACTAATTAATTTATTGTATTATATAATAGTCGCTTGAGAGAAGTAATGATAAAAAACTTGACAAGAGAGTGATGATATAGTATACTAATTAAGTCACATAGTGGCCCTATGGTCAAGCGGTTAAGACATCGCCCTTTCACGGCGGTAACCCGGGTTCGAATCCCGGTAGGGTCACCAAATATATGGGCGTTTAGCTCAGTTGGGAGAGCATCTGCCTTACAAGCAGGGGGTCATAGGTTCGAGTCCTATAACGCCCACCATATATAATTTATTAATTGGCCCGGTAGTTCAGCTGGTTAGAATGCAAGCCTGTCACGCTTGAGGTCAGGGGTTCGAGCCCCCTTCGGGTCGCCAATTATATTTTTTTTGAATTGAATAAATAATACGCTGGTGTAGCTCAATCGGTAGAGCAATTGATTTGTAATCAATAGGTTGGTGGTTCAAGTCCTCTCACCAGCTCCAAAAATGGAGGAGTTCCCGAGTTGGCCAAAGGGGACGGACTGTAAATCCGTTAGCTTCGCTTTCAGTGGTTCAAATCCACTCTCCTCCACCAATTAAACTTTATAGGTTTATTCAAATTCGCGGGTGTAGCTCAGTGGTAGAGCCCCAGCCTTCCAAGCTGGTTGCGAGGGTTCGACTCCCTTCACCCGCTCCAACTTGGACCTATAGCTCAGCAGGATAGAGCAACGGCCTTCTAAGCCGTGTGTCAGAGGTTCGAATCCTCTTAGGTTCGCCATAATGGGGTATAGCCAAGTCGGTAAGGCACAAGACTTTGACTCTTGCATTTCCTAGGTTCGAGTCCTAGTACCCCAGCCAAATATGACCCGTTAGCTCAGTCGGTAGAGCACTTGGCTTTTAACCAAGGTGTCCGGAGTTCGAGCCTCCGACGGGTCACCATTTTTTTATAAATTATATTCTTAAGGTACGGAGGGGTACCGAAGTGGCCATAACGGGGCGGTCTTGAAAACCGTTTGTGTGAAAGCACGCGTGGGTTCGAATCCCACCTCCTCCGCCAACTTTGGAGAAGTACTCAAGTGGCTGAAGAGGCTCCCCTGCTAAGGGAGTAGGTCCTTCACGGGACGCGAGGGTTCAAATCCCTCTTTCTCCGCCATAAGCACTTCTGTATTTTGAAAGAGAATTAGCCTGGATAGCTCAGTAGGTAGAGCAACGGATTGAAGCTCCGTGTGTCGCTGGTTCAATTCCGGCTCCAGGCACCAATTTAACCAACTTAATAACCTTAGGGGTATAGTTCAGTTGGTAGAACGTTGGTCTCCAAAACCAAATGCCGAGGGTTCGAGTCCTTCTACCCCTGCCAATTATTTTTTTATGGACCTGTAGCTCAGGTGGTTAGAGCGCACGCCTGATAAGCGTGAGGTCGATGGTTCGAGTCCATCCAGGTCCACCATCCTAATTTATAGGGGCCATTAGCTCAGTTGGTTAGAGCGGCCGGCTCATAACCGGTAGGTCCTTGGTTCAAGTCCATGATGGCCCACCATATAAAGTAATCTGTGAGTTTATCACGGATTTTTTATTTTAATATGTTATTTGTTTTCCTGTAATCGATTGATTAGAGGATTTTTTTATAGATAGGAGTTTTATGAAAAAGAAAAATTTTATTTTATTAGTAACTTTTATATTTTTATTAACTGCATGTGTGGGAAATAAAGAAGTTACAACAGATCAAACAAGTAGTGCGACAGGGAAATTTGATTCTAAAAATCTAAAAGGAGTTACTGAAGCAGATTTACAGTTTGGAAAGTTAAGAAATGAAAATGCTAAAAATTCTAAAAATGAAAAAAAAGATGAAAATATAATAGTTAAAGACGTTAGAACAGGTGTGATTAAATTTCTTGAGGATCAATTTTCTACTGAAAATATAAAAAAATTTGATAATAATATTAGATATTATGTAAATAATAAGTCTAAATCAATAATATTTAATGGGAATGCTAACCATATTGTAAATGGTGTGGGATATGATTATAGGATTGATATTTCATTAAAGACAAATTTTAATACAATTGAAGAATTTTTTAATGACTTAAGGAATAAAGATAGTTCATTAAAAACTGTTGAGGTTAAAAATATAGGAAAAGTATTTGTGAAAAATAATAATGGAAATAATTTTTCTTCAGTGGCATATTTTGCATATCAATATAATGAAAATATTTATGAAATAAAAATAAGCTCAGAGTTTTTGAGTATTCCAGAAGTACTTTTATTGTCAGAAATATTTTATGAAAAAATAGAAAAATAAAACAAAACCCCCTTATTATTTTGTGAAATTTATTAAAATTTGTTTTTTAGCTAAATTTTTAATAAAGTTCAAATAATTAAGGGGATTTAATTTTTGTAAAATTCAAATTCCATTATGTTTTTTATAATATTTTTAATATTGTTTAGATAGTATTTTGTATCAAATATGACAATGAATTCATCTTGTAAATTATATCTACTTTCATCTTTTATTTTATTATATGGATTAATATACACATAAGCTTTTATGTTATCAGATACATAACCTTCAATAACCTTTATTTTTATCTTAATTCCATGTTTGTTCCAATTTATAGTGTAATTTTCGTTTTCAAATGCATAATCTATAGAATTATAGCTAGTTTTTATGTTTATTTGTAAAAAGTCCTTTTCTATAATTAGATTAGAAATTTTTACTGTTTTCATTTCTGAACTAAGATTAATAGTAAATTTTTTATTTTCTTCAATTTTTTCTATTAAATTAAGTAATTTAGCAGTATTTATAACATCGTATTGATTATGTATTAGAACTTTACTAATATCTATATTCTCAATTTCTTTATAAAATTTAACATCATCATCAATTTCAAAATTTTCATGTCTTTCAAGTTGATTAAATTTTTCAATATCTTGTAAAGAAAATTGTTTATAATCTGTGATTAATCTATTTGAAATAAGATATCTATAAATATCAAATTGAGAATTTTCTTCAAAAGGTTTCATTCCGTAAAATTCATATCTAGCTTTTAAAAATGGTATGTCAAAATTTTTACCATTAAACGTTATTATATGCTTACTATCTAGGAATGAGAAAACTTTATTTAATAATTTTTCTTCTTCTTTATCATTTTCTACAGCAAATTGATAAAAAATATTTTGATAAATTAAACCGATCACATAAACTTGAGAATGAATTCTAGATACACCATTGGTTTCTATATCTAATACTATTGAATTTTCATCTAAATTTTCTATTTTAATTGATTTTGTTAGATTGTACATTATGTATCCTTATTTATGCTATAATATTCTATAGATTTATGATAACACAAAGAAGGTAATTTATGATATATTTTGATAATGCATCGACTACAAAAATGGATGAAATTGTTAAGAATGTTGTTGATGAAGCGTATGAAAAATATTGGGCAAATCCATCATCATTACACAGTTTAGGTTTTAATGTTGAAAAGGAAATAAAAAATTCAAGAGAAAGTATTGCTAAAAAATTAAATATTAATTCTAAAAATTTATTTTTTGTTCCAAGTGGAACTATCGCAAATAATTCAGTTATAAATTCTGTTAAGATGAAAGATAAAAATATTGTTATTTCGAGTATTGAGCATGCTTGTATTTTTAATTCTGCGAAAAATTCTGGAATGGAAGTTAGAATAGTAAAAACAGATGAATTTGGTTTTGTGAATGAAGATGATTTAATTTCAAAAATTGATGAAAATACTTTATTGGTATCAATTATTCATGTAAACAATGAGCTTGGAACGATTAATGATATAAATAAATTAGCAGAAATTAGTAAAAATGAAAATCCAAAAGTTCTGTTTCATTCGGATGGAATTCAAGCATTTAATAAAATAGATGTTGATTTAAGAAATATTGATTTTTATACTATATCTTCACATAAGATAAATGGACCGAAAGGAATTGCTGCGTTATATATAAAAAATGTTAAAACTTTTAATAGTTTGTATTTCGGTGGTGGTCAAGAAGCTGATCTATTTTCAGGTACTGAAAATGTTCAGGGAATTATTGGATTTGCAAAAGCTACTCAATTAGATAATAATTTTGTTGACATTTCAAATATTAATAAGTATCTAAGAAAAGAAATATCAAGTATGAACGGAGTTGTGATTAATTCACCAGTTGAAAATGTTTCTCCATATATTTTGAATGTATGTTTTGAAAAAATTGGAGCTGAAATTTTACTTCATTACTTAGAAATGGATGATATATATATTTCTACTGGATCTGCTTGTAGTAAAGATAAGGGAAGTAGAGTTTTGGAATCTATAAATGTAGATAAAAAATATAAAGAAGGATGTATTAGAATTTCTTTATCAAAAAATTCTACAATGGATGAAGCTGTAGAGTTTGTAAAAAAATTAAATGAAAAAGTTGAAATAATAAGGGGAATATTAGGATGAGATGGTTATTAGGAGTTAGCTTTGGTGAGCTAATGTTAAAAGGAAAAAATAGAAAGAAATTTATAAATAATTCAATTAAACAAGTTTTGAAGGCATTACATGGATTTAATATTGGAGAACATTTTTTAGATCATGAAAAATTGTTTATAGAAGTTTTGGATACAAAACAATTTCCGGAAATTATTGAAAAATCAACAATGGTATTTGGATTATCATATGTTTATCCATGTATTCAATGCGAAAAAAACTTTGAAGATATTGAAAAATCAATAATTGAATTAATAAAAGATAAAAATTATGAAGAAAAAAAATCATTTAAGGCATTTGCGGTTAGAGCTGATAAATCATTTGAAATGAATTCAATGCAAATAGCAGCAAAAGTTGGAGGAATGGTTTTACGTCATTTTGATAATTTTCATGTAGATATTAAAAATCCTGAAGTTCAAGTTCATGTTGATATTAGACAGCGAGCTTATGTTTATTTAGAAAAACATTCTACAATAGGTGGTTTACCAATAGGAACTGGTGGTAGAGCTTTATTGTTATTATCAGGTGGTATAGATTCTCCTGTAGCTGGATTTGAAATGGCTAGAAGAGGAGTTGAAATAGGTGCTATACATTTCCATTCTTACCCATTTACTAGTGAAAGAGCTAAAGATAAAGCACGTAGATTAGCAAAACAAATGTCAATATATGTTGGGGAAATAAGATATTTTGAAATCAATATGTTAAATATTTACACTTCAATAAACAAAAATTGTAGAGAAAGATTTACAACAATTCTTTCTAGAAGATTTATGATGAGAATTGCTGAAAAACTTGCTGAAAAATACAGATTTGATGGATTTGTTACAGGGGAAGCATTGGGACAGGTTGCAAGCCAAACAATTCAATCAATTTCAGTTGTAAATGATGCTACAAGATTGCCTATATTTAGACCATTAATAAATATGGATAAATCTGAAATAATTGAAAAAGCAAAATGGATAGACACTTATGACATATCAATCGAACCATATGATGACTGCTGTTCATTTTTTGCTCCAGAACGTCCAGTAACAAAACCAAGACTTTATGATATTGAAGCTGAAGAAGCTAAATTAAATATAGATGAATTAGTTGAAAAAGCACTTGAAACATTAGAAATCTTTGATATTATAGTAGAGTAATATATATAAATGAGGAGAGAACAATGTAAAATATAGTTAAAAATAGAGAAAAAATTTATAAAAATATACTAGGAGGCTAGATGAGTAATTTAAAATATATATTTTGGTATTTTAAGAAATACAAAAAAAGATATGCCATAGGTATTGCTTCTCTACTTTTATGCTATTTATTTATTCCAATCCCTAATTGGATGATTGGAAAATTTGTTGATTTAGTAAAAAATAAGGAATTAACTCAACAAACGTTAATTTCACATTCAGTAATTTTATTTGGATCAATAATAATATTATACATTGTAGAGTATATTTGGCATTATTACATTTTTGGATATAGTTTTCAATCTGCTACAGATTTTAGAAAACGATTAGTGACAAAGATTATAAAACAATCACCAACATTTTTTTATCATAATTCAACAGGATCATTGATGAGTAAAGCAACTCAAGATGTTGGTGCAGTTCAAACATTAACAGGATATGGAATTTTAGCATTTTTTGATTCTACAGTATATCCATTGAGTATTATATTAATAATGGGATTTACAATTTCATGGCCAATGACGATTGCATCAATTATATTTTTACCATTATTAATCATTGTTACAAAAGTTTTAGGAAGTAAATTACATGTTGGATTTTTAAAAATTCAAAAGTCATTTGAAAAAATGAGTGAATCTGTAATGGAAAATATTACAAGTATAAGAGTAATAAAAGGTTTTTCGACACAGGAAGTTTCTAAAGATAGATTTGAAAAAAGTGCACAGGAAATGTATGATTCGCAGATAGCACAAGACAAATTGCATGCTATTTTCATTCCTACTGGAAGATTGATTCCATCAATTACATTTGTAGTTGCATTATTATTTGGACAAAATTTGATGGGACAAGGGAAGTTAACTTTAGGTGAAATGACTTCATTTTTCTTATACTTAAATATGTTAATTTGGCCAATGTATGCATTTGGAGATTTAATAAATGTAATTCAAGAATCAACGGCATCATTAAAAAGATTAGAAGAAATTAATTCCTATAAAGAAGATTTAGTTGACAGAAAAAATGTTGAAGAATTTAATTGTGAACAATCATTGGAATTTAAGAATTTTAATTTTAAATATCCAGGAGAAAAATCTTATTCATTAGAAAATATTAATTTAAGAATTAATAAAGGGGAAACACTTGGAATTGTTGGGAAAATTGGTTCAGGTAAAACAACATTATTAAAACAATTATTAAGATTTTATCCAGTAGAAGAAGGATTGATTTTATTAGATGGAAAACCAGTAGAACAATATTCTATAAAGAGTATACGAGATAAGATGGGATATGTGCCACAACAACATCTACTATTTTCCAAATCTGTTTATGATAATATTGCATTTGGTAAGGAAAATGCGACAGAAAAAAATGTTATGGATGCGATAGAATTTGCTGATTTTACAAAGGATTTGGGGACATTACCAAACGGTCTTCAAACAATGATTGGGGAAAAAGGTATTTCAATCTCAGGTGGTCAAAAACAAAGAATTTCAATTTCTAGAGCTATAATTAAAGATCCTGAAATATTAATATTAGATGACTCTTTATCAGCTGTGGACTCAATTACTGAAAAGAGAATTATAGAAAATATAATAAATCATAGACAAGGTAAAACAACAATCATTGTAGCTCATAGATTATCGGGTTTAAGACATGCTGATAACATTATAGTTTTAGAAGATGGTAAGATTGTTGAATCCGGAAATCATAAAGAACTATTAGATAAAAAAGGTTGGTATTACAGCCAATATGAATCTCAAAAGTCAGGAGGTTCAGATGAAAAATAATATAAATGAAAAAGGAAGTTTTATAAAAGAAGATTATAAACAAAAGGCAAAATTTAGAAATAAAAAATTGTTGGAATATCTTTTGAAATTAAAGGGGCTATTCTTTATAAGCATGATATTTACAATAATTGCTATTTTTATGGAATTAATAGGGCCATATATTTTAGGAAAATTATTAGATGGAGAATTAGTTGAAGGAGTTGGAGCTAAGGATATAGATAAATTTTATTTACTAGTATCACTTTATTTTGGAGCGATAGTATTATCAGCGGCTGTTTCATATTTTAGTTCGCTTGCATTCTCTAAATTAGCAAATAGTTTGGCTAAAAATATTAGAACTGATGCGTTTAATCACGTTGTATCATTACCAGTTCAATTCTTCGATAAATACGCAATTGGAAAGATTGTAAATAGAATTACAAATGATACAAGAGATGTAAGGATGTTATTTAATTTGTTATTTGCTCAAATATTAACTACATTTGTAAGAACTATAGGGTTAATAATTGCCTTGTTTTTAATAAATTGGAAATTAGGTATGTTAACATTTATTGCTACACCTATCATTTATTTGATATTTAAGGATTATTTTAATAAGTCAACTGAGACCGAAAAAAATATGAAAAAATATAGATCTGATTTAAATGGTAACTTAGCTGAAACTATTCAAACTATGGAAATTGTTCAAGCGTTTAATAAAGAAGATGAAATTTATGATGAATTTTCTAAGATAAATAATAGCATAAACAAGCAAGGTTGGAACTTAGCAACTCTTTGGGCATATTCAGGATTTAATGGTACAAATACATTAGGTAATATTATAGTTGCCATTGCTGTTGTATCATTTGGATATTTCTTCTTAAAAGGGGAAACATTTATTACTGTTGGTGGATTATTTGTATTTATAGACTATAACAGAAGAGTTTATCAAAATATTAATGCATTGATGGAACAATCAGGACAATTACAAAGTTCTAAATCAGCTGCTGACCAACTTTTTGAACTTATGAGAGTTGAAAGTTTTGAAGAAGGAACGGAAGATATTTCTAATATGGAGGGAAATATCAAATTTGAAGATGTTTCATTCGCATATAATGAAGATGAATATGTAATTCATAATTTAGATTTAGACATTCCTAAAGGGACATCAGCTGCATTTGTTGGACATACTGGATCAGGTAAATCAACTGTAATGAATTTAATTTATAAGTTTTATAATATTAATAAGGGGAAAATTACCATTGATGGACATGATATCAATAAACTTAATATGGAAAAAATTAGAAATAATATGGCGATTGTATTTCAAAATCCATATATTTTTGAAGGTACTGTTTATGAAAATATATCATTATTTGATCCATCAATAAGTAAGAATGATGCTGAATTGGCATTAATTTCTGTAGGTGGAGAAAAAATTCTTCAAAGAGAAAGGGGAATTGATACTACGGTAAGAGAATCAGGATCTGGATTCTCATCAGGAGAAAGACAAATTATTTCATTTGCAAGAGCTATGGTAAGAGATCCTAAGATATTAGTTTTGGATGAAGCTACTGCAAATGTTGACTCTGAAACGGAAGAATTGATTCAGTTTGGTTTAAATAGACTAAAAAAAGGTAGAACCACTTTGATAATAGCGCATAGACTTTCAACTATAAAAGATGTTGACAAGATTTATTTATTAGAAAAAGGTAAATTGATCGAATCTGGAAGTCATGATGAACTAGTAAAATTAAATGGTGTATATGCTGAAATGTACAAAAATAATTAATATTAAGATGGGGTAGATTGTATCTATCTCATTTTTTTAATTATAATCTCGACTAAAATAGTTGACATTAAAATTAAAAAATGATAATATAATTAATATAAAAATTAGGTATACCTAAAATGGAGGGAAAAATGAAAAAAAATAAATTAGTATCGGTTGTTTCAATTTTAGCATTAGCTGTCGTATTATCAGCTTGTGGAGAAAAAAAAGATGATAAAAAAGTAGTTGAAACTAAAATTGAACAAAAAATCGATAAAAAAGTAGATAAAAAAGAAGAAACAAACAAGTCTATTAGCCTTGATAAATGGGCTGGTAAATGGGTGAATTACGCTTCATTTGGAGAAACAAAAGAAGTTAAAGATGCTTTTGCTTCATTAGAAAATGGAGATAAAGAGTATGAAAACTTTAAGAAGAGAAATGAAGTAGGATTTAATGCATTGGAAGTTGAAGGAAATAAATTAAAATTCTATGATATGGCAAAAGATGGTAAAGTTATATCAGAATCAGAATATGAATACATAAAAGACCACAAAGCTAAACATGGCAAGAGAGAAATCAATTGGCATGAATTTAAGGCAAAAGATGCGAATGCAAAATATCCAGTTATTGTTTTATTAGAACCACATGGAGAAGAAGTAATGTTGCATTATCATTTTAAAGTGGGTAATGATGCTGAAGCAATATTAAAAGATAAATCTATCAATACTGGTACATTTGTAAAAAAAGACATAAAACCTTCACAAATTGCAAATGCGATAAAAACAAGATTTGAAAGACAAAAAGCTGAAAAGCAAAAAACTGAAAAGAAAAATTAAGTATAATATCTTAAAAGTTAAATATTAACAATATGAAAGGTGAAATCATGAAATTAAAAAAGAAAATGCTACCTATTTTAGTAGTAACTTTTATGATTTTCATTTTATCGTCTTGTACAAGTGGTAAGACTACTGGTTCAAAAAAGCCAGTAGTCTATACTTCTTTTTATCCTATTGCAGAATTAACTAAGGAAATAGCAGGAGATACGGTGGAAGTTAGGACTTTTATGCCTGAAAATAAAGAACCACATTTATGGGAGCCAAGTCCCAGAAATATGAGAAAATTATTAAAATCAGATTTGCTTATAGTTAATGGAGCAAATATGGAAAGTTGGTTACCACAGATAAGAGATGTAGCACCAGATTTGAAAATAGTAACATTATCTGATTCTGTAGATTTAATCACATATAAAGGAGCTGCTGCAATTGGTGATTTTCAATATATGGTTCAACAAAAATCTAAAGAAGGAGAAATTTATAAATTTGATTTTGGGCATACACATGAGGATGTTATGCGAGTTTCATTCATAAATAATAATGATAAAAAGAGTAAAGATGAATTAATTAAAATTGGTAAAAATAATATGAAATCAAAAGGTGAATTAATTGCTCAAGAGTCAACTATAGAAGTCGAGGAAAATAAGGTATATGCTTTAGAAATGGGGCATGAATCAGGAGAGATTTTTTATAAATTTTCAAAACCAGGAAATTGGGTTATGGTTTCAGATAGGATTTCAGAGCCTTTACTTCCATATAATTTAACTGATAAAAATGGAGAATTGTTATTAGTTGAAAAATTATTAGAAGGTTCAACATCAGGACTTGATAAGATTACATATGATCCTCATTCTTGGATGTCAATTGTTAATGTGAAAAAGTATCTTAATGTTATTATGAATGAGTTGTCATCTAAATATCCGCAGTATGCAGAAAAATACAAAGAAAATAAGACTAAAATAGTTAGTGAACTAACTGAATTGGAATTTGAATATAAGGAAAAATTTGATAAATTAGACTTTAAGCATTTTGTTGTAACTCACAATGCGTATGCTTATTTATCTAGAGATTTTGGATTAAAGCAATATCCATTGCAAGGTTTAGTAAGTACGGAAACTCCTAGTTTGAAAACTATAAAAAAAGCTATAGATTTTTGTGAGTTTTATGGAGTAAAGACAATTTTTTATGAATTTAATGGACAACAAAAAGGTGCAGATACAGTTGCAAGTGAAATTGGTGGAAAAAGCAAGCCACTTGCATCAATGGAATATAATTACTCCTTAAAAGAATTTGGGTTAGATTCATATAAAAAAATAATTAAAATGAACTTGGAAAATTTATATCAATCTATGAAGGAGGTAAAATGAGCTATGTAGAAGTTAAAGATTTATATTTTGGATATGCAGGAGAATATGTATTAAAAGGTCTAAATATAAATATTGAAGAAGGATCTTTAGTAGCTATAACCGGTGAAAATGGTTGTGGAAAATCTACTTTATTGAAACTTATTTTAGGAGAAATAAAATTAAATAAAGGGAAAATTTTAATAGATAATACTGATATATCAAAAATTAAATCTTTTAGAGAAATAGGTTATGTACCTCAAGTTCAAAATTTTGAAAAAATAGCATTTCCAATTACTTGCTTAGAATTAGTTACTCTTAATCAATATGAAAACTTTGGATTTATAAAAATTGCAAGAAAAAAACATAAGGAAAAAGCAATTCAATCATTAATAAAAATGGGATTAGAAAATTATTTAAATACACCATTTAATGAGTTATCTGGTGGATTACAGCAAAGAGTTATAATTGCAAGAGCTATGATTAACAATCCTAAGTTTTTAATTCTTGATGAGCCAACAGCAGGAGTTGATAAAAAGAGTAAAAGAGATTTCTTACATTTAATAGAGAAAATTAATAGAGAATCAAATGTTACAGTTTTAATAGTTACACATGAGCTAGAATTAATTAATGAAATATTAAAACCTAATAAGACATATAAAATTGAAGATGGGGGTGTAAGTCATGTTTGAAATATTTGAATTTGATTTTATGAGAAGGGCACTTTTAGCTGGACTTATGCTTTCAATTATGATTCCACTAATTGGTGTTGTAATGGTAAACAGAAAAACTTCAATGATAGGTGATGCTCTATCCCATACTTCATTAATGGGGGTAGCATTAGGATTAATTTTGAGTATAAATCCTGCGATAGGAGCTGTTGTAATTGCAGTACTTTCAGCGTTTGCTATAGAAATAATTAGAAAAAAATTCCCACAATATGGAGATATGGCTACTGCTGTTATCATGAGCTTGGGACTTGGTTTAGCGGCAATATTATCAGATTTTGCACCAGGCGGAAATACATTTGAATCTTATTTATTTGGATCCATTTCAGCAGTTACAAAAACTGATTTGATTTTTATTTCTATAGTATTTTTATTTATTGTGTTGATTTCAATCATATATTATGGTGCATTGCTCGACATATCAATTAATCCGAATTTAGCTAGATTATCTGGTGTGAAGGTAAAATTTATTAATTTTATATTTACACTATTTTCGGCAATAACGATAGCACTAGCTGCAAAAGTTATAGGAGCTCTTATGGTTGCATCATTAATTGTTTTACCTGTTGCTACTGCACTTTTTATTGCTAGAAGCTATAAACAATCCTTAATATTATCAGTATTTTTAGGTGTAATTTACATGATGTTAGGATTAACAATATCATTTTATTATGATATCAGACCAGGGGGATCTATAGTTGTTATAGCTATATTAGGAATGTTAGTAGTAGGAATTATATCTAAATGTAGGAAATTAAAAAAATAATTTAATAATATATTATTAAAGTTAATTAAGTAAATTCGCCACTATTTGTTAGTGGCGATTTTATTTTAAAAAAATTAATAACTCTTAAAAAAAACACAAAAAATTAAACTTTTAGGTATTGTATTTTGTGTTTTTTTTGCTATAATTATATTTGTGTTTAATATATTAAGTTTTTTACTTAAAAAAATACTAGAAAGGAGATAAGATGGAAATAGGTGATAAAATTAAAAAACTTAGGAAAAAGATGGATTTAACTCAAGAAGAATTAGCTGAAAGATCCGAACTTACAAAGGGATTTATATCTCAACTTGAAAGAAATCTTAATTCTCCTTCTGTTGATACTTTAGCTGATGTTTTAGAAGCTTTGGGTACTAATTTGGGAGATTTTTTTACAAATAAGGAAGATGAACAAATTATTTTCAAAGAAGAAGATTTTTTTGTTGGAACTAATGATAAATTAGGACATAAGATGGAATGGATAGTTCCAAATTCTGTAAAAAATAATATGGAACCTGTGATGTTTACTCTAGATAGAGATGGATGTAGCAAAGTATATACTCCAAATGAAGGAGAAGAATTTGGTTACGTTGTTAAAGGTGAAATTAAATTAGTTTTTGGTGAAAAAGAATATAGATTAAAAAAAGGTGAAACATTTTATTTCTTTTCTGATGAAGAAAGATATATAAAAAATATATATAAAGGTGAGTCAAAAGTATTGTGGATATCAAATCCACCAAATTTTTAGGAGGTCAAATGAATATTATAGAATTGAAGGGGTTAAATAAATCCTTTGGAGATAATAAAGTATTAGATGATATAAATTTAAATATAAAAGAAGATGAATTTCTTACATTATTAGGACCTTCAGGTTGTGGAAAGACTACAACTTTAAGAATAATTGGAGGATTTGAAACTTCAGATTCAGGAGAAGTTTTATTTGATGGTAAAGAAATTCAATCAATACCAGCATATAAAAGAAATATAAATACAGTATTTCAAAAATACTCATTATTTAAGCATTTAAGTATTTTTGATAATATTGCATTTGGTCTTAAATTAAAAAAAGTTCCAAAAGATGAAATTGAAAAAAATGTAAAAGAAATGCTAAGATTAGTTAATTTAGAAGGTTTTGAAAATAGATCAGTAGATTCTCTTTCCGGTGGACAACAACAAAGAGTTGCAATTGCTAGAGCTTTGGTAAACAAGCCTAAAGTTTTATTATTGGATGAACCACTAGGTGCCTTAGACTTAAAATTAAGAAAATCAATGCAAGATGAATTAAAGAGAATTCAAAGACAAGTAGGCATAACATTTATTTATGTTACACATGATCAAGAAGAAGCATTGACAATGAGTGATACAATCGTTGTTATGAACAATGGTAAAATTCAACAAATAGGAGCTCCAATTGATATTTACAATGAACCTGAAAATAAATTTGTTGCAAAATTTATTGGAGAATCTAATATCTTAGATGGTATTGCTATAAGAGATAAAAAAGTTAAATTTTCAAATACAGAATTTGATTCTGTTGATGTTGGATTTGATGAAAATGAAGAAGTTGACATCGTAATTAGACCAGAAGATATAGAACTTACAGTTCCTGAAAAAGGTATGATACAAGGTGAAGTTGTAGAATTGACATTTAAGGGAGTTCATTGGGAAATTATTGTTGACGTTGATGGATTTATGTACAAGATACATTCAACATGGGATAAGCCTGTAGGAGCAAAAGTTGGATTAGTAATTATTCCTGACCATATTCATGTTATGGAAAAAGGAGGCGAAAATTGAAAAAAATAAAGCAATTAGCATTTCCATATTTTTTATGGTGTGCAGTATTTATAATTGTTCCTTTATTTATGATTTTTTATTTTGCCTTTACAAAAAGTGGAAGCTTATCTTTTGAAAACTTTAGTAAAATTTTTGAAAATTCAACATTAAAAATGATTTATACATCAATCAAAATTGCGTTTACTACTTCAGCAATTTGCTTGATTATAGGCTACCCATTTGCATATATAATGTCTAAATTAAATATGAAGTATAGAACATTGGCTATGTTGCTTATCATGATACCAATGTGGATGAATTTCTTACTTAGATCATATGCTTGGGTTTCTATATTATCTCAAAATGGTGTTTTAGATAATTTCTTGAAAATTTTTGGTATAACTTATGATAGTTTTTTGTATACAGAAGCATCTGTAACACTAGGTATGGTATATAACTTTTTACCATTTATGATACTTCCTATCTATACATCGCTTGAAAAAATAGATAAAAGTTTAATAGAAGCTGCTCATGATTTAGGAGCAAATGACAGAAAAACATTTTGGAAGGTTATATTTCCAATGTCATTACCAGGAGTTTTCTCAGGTTTAACAATGGTATTTGTACCTGTAATATCTACATTTGAAGTTTCATTACTACTTGGTGGTGGAAAGGTAAATATGATAGGAAATGTAATCGAAAGACAATTTACAAAAACTCAAAATTGGGGATATGGTTCAGCTTTAGCTACATTTTTAATGATAATAATTTTATTTAGTTTAATTTTTGATAAAGAATCAGTAGAAAAGGGAGGTATAAATGAATAAGAAAACTAGCTTTTTTGAAAAATTTTATTTATTGTTTGTTTTTATATTTTTATACGCTCCAATTGCCGTTTTAATATTTTACTCATTTAACCAATCTAGAATTTTAGGAGTTTGGTCAGGATTTTCATTAAAATGGTATCAAAGATTATTTGAAGACAGAGCTATATTAAATGCTGTTAATACAACACTTTTAGTAGGTGTAACAGCAACAATAGTTTCTACGATTGTAGGTACATTTGCAGCTGTTGGCATATCTGAATTTAGTAAAAATAAAAGAAGAATAATTTTAGGAATTAATGATATTCCGGTGTTAAATCCAGATATAGTTATAGCTATTTCATTAATGGTTTTATATGGTATGTTAAAAATTCCAAAGGGACTTTTGACACTGATATTATCACATATTGCATTTACAATACCTTATGTTGTATTATCAGTATTACCTAAAATTAAACAAATGGATAAAAACTTGATAGATGCTGCTTTAGACTTGGGAGCAACACCTATTCAAGCATTGATAAAAGTAGTTATTCCAGAAATAAAACCGGGGATAATTGCGGGGGCAATGATGGCATTTACACTATCAATTGATGATTTTGTAATTTCATTCTTTACAGTATCACCAGGTTTAAATACTATTGCAACAACAGTATTTTCAATGACAAAAAGAGGTATAGAACCAACAATTAATGCATTGTCTACATTAATGTTTGTAGCAGTTTTAATTTTATTAATTATTGTAAATATTTTACAAAATAAAAATATGAAAAAAAAATAAGGAGAAAATTGATAGATGAAAAAGAAAATTTTAACTTTGATCATGGCTATGTTTGTATTTGTATTAGTAGCATGTGGAGGGCAAAAGAAACAAGAAGTTTCATTTTATAACTGGGGTGGAACAATTGATAAAAAAGTTTTAGAAGACTTTGAAAAAGAAACAGGTATACATGTTGTATATTCTGAATTTGATGAAAATGAAAGAATGTATACAAATGTTAAAAATTCAATGAAAGACTATGATGTTATAGTTCCCTCAGAATACATGGTTGAAAAAATGATTCAAGAAGATTTATTGAATGAAATAGATATGTCAAAAGTTCCTAACTTTAAGGAAGTGGATGACGTATTCAAAAATAAGGAATTTGATCCAAATAATAAACATTCAATTCCTATGTATTATGGAACTTTAGGTATTTTATATAACAAAACAATGGTTGATCCTAAAGATTTGAATGAATGGGATGCAATTTTTAATCCAAAATACAAAGAAAAAATATTTATGTTAGATTCTTCAAGAGATACACTTGGACCGGGATATTGGAAATTAGGATATAGCTCAAATTCAAAAGATCCAAAACAATTAGAAGAAGTTAAGAAATTAATGACGGAACAAAAAAAATTAGTTACAGCATATTTGCATGATGAAATTAAACAACAAATGGTTAATAAAAATGGTGCTTTAGCTGTTATGTATTCAGGGGAAGCTTCAGATGCTATAGCTGAAAATGCAGATTTAGATTACTATTTACCAAAACATTCAAACTTATGGATGGATAATTACGCTATTGTAAAAAATGCAACTAATTTAGAAAATGCTCATAAATTGATAAATTATTTATGTGATCCAAAAGTTGCTGCAAGAAGTGGTAACATTCAAGCAACACCTGTAACAAAAGCTAGAGAAATTGAACCTACAAAATCTATGACATCAAACAAAGTTTTATATCCTAATTTAGAAGATTTAAAACAACAAGAAGTATTTAAGGACTTAGGAGATTTTGTTGAAAAATTTGAACAAGCTTGGGAAGATGTAAAAGCAAATTAATAATTCAAAAATCACTATCTAAATGTTATAATGATATTTAAGATGGTGATTTTTTTATTTTAAAAGAGGTGTAAATGATACTTGATACTAAAGATTTTATAAATCAGATTAACGAAGAATTAAAAAATATTGTTTCAAAAATTAATAAAAATATTAAATTATCACTTATTAGAATAGGTGATAATAAAGGAGCTATATCATTTGAAAAATCTATTAAAATAGAAGCTGGAAAAATCGGATTAGAAGTAATTAGTAAAGTTTTTGATTCTAAAACATTAGAAGAGGAAGTTTTATCATATATAAATAAAAACAATGATGACGAAAGTATACAAGGAATTTTAGTATTTGTACCAATTGAGGCAGATTTAGATCAGAAAAAGATATTAAATACTATTTCAATATATAAAGATGTAGATGGATTGAATGAATTTAGCAAGCTAAAGCTATTTTCACCTAATGATTATATAAATACACCAACAACAGCTTTATCAACTTTTGAATATTTAAAATCTTTAGCCAATTTAGAAGGAAAAGATGTGTTAATCATAAATAGATCTGAGGTTATAGGTAAACCATTAGCATTGATGTTAATTAATGAAGGAGCAACAGTTCAAATTGCTCATTCGAAGACCGTAAATTTATATGAAAAAATTTCAAAATCAGACATTGTTATATCTGGAATTGGAAAGGCTAAAATTATAGATACTAATCAATACAAAGAAAATGCTATTGTAATAGATCTGGGTTATGATGTTATAGATAATAAAATATATGGAGATTTTAACTCTGAAAAATATGAACAAATTAATATTAGATTTTTACCATCAATTGGAGGAATTGGAAGAATTAATTCTAATATGATAATAAGAAATGCAATAAGAAATGGAGAAAGAAATGGAAAATAAAAAAACAGTTTTAAGTTTAGTTCAACCATCAGGAGAATTAACAATTGGAAATTACTTAGGAGCTATTCAAAATTTTATTAAATTACAAGATGAATATGACTGCTATATTGGGGTTGCTGATTTACATTCAATTACAGTTCCGCAAGTTCCTGCTGATTTGAGAAGACGTTCTAGAGAAGTTGTGGCTACATATATGGCTTTAGGATTAGATCCGGAAAAAGTTACATTATTTATTCAATCTCATAATGTTGATCACTTAAAATTGTATTGGGTATTAAATTCTATTTCATATATGGGTCAATTGTCTAGAATGACACAATTTAAGGAAAAATCGGAAAAAAATGAAGAAAATAAAAATGCAGCTTTATTTACATATCCAACATTGATGGCTGCTGATATTTTAGTATACAATGCTGATTTTGTACCAGTTGGACAGGACCAAAAGCAACATTTAGAATTAACAAGGGATTTAGCGATAAGATTTAACAGTAGATATTCTGATACATTCAAAATTCCTGAGCCACTTATTAGTGAATCTACAAGAAAGATAATGTCACTTAGAAATCCAGAAAAGAAGATGAGTAAATCAGACGAAGATAAGAATGCGTCTATATTTTTACAAGATGATTTAAATGCAGCAAGAAAGAAAATAATGTCAGCAGTTACAGATTCTCTTGCGAATTTTGATTATAATGACGAACAAGCAGGACTAAAGAATTTAATTGATATATATTGTGCATTTAAAGGAAAAGAAATTGTAGAAGTTGTAGAAAAATATAAAGGTCAAGGTTATGGAGAATTTAAGAAGGATTTAGCTGATGTTGTAGTTGCAAAATTGGAAGATTTTCAAACTAAATTTAATGAGATTATGAAAGATAAAGAAAAACTTGATGAAATTTTAGCTAGAGGGGCAGAAAAGTCAAGATATAAAACTAGAAGACTAATGGATAAAGTTTATAGAAAAGTTGGATTTTTACAATTAGATAAATAATTAAAGGAGCAGTTGAAAAATAACAAAAAAATTTATTTTACAGCTGCTTTTTTAGGAGAAGATATGTTAACTTATAAAATAACTGATAAAAATGATAATATTTATAGATATATTTATTTCCCATTTGGAAAAGATTATAAAATAAAAGGTGGAGAGATTGATATAAACATAAAAAATAAAGATTTTAATATAATTTCAATTGCTGAATTGGATGAAGAAAACTTTTTAACGGATAATGAAATTGTAACTATTTTGATACATTTAAATTCTGAAAGAGAAAAAGTAGGAGCTGAAAAATTATCACTTGAAAAATTTAAACAAAATTTAATAAATTATAAATTTGCTGAAAAGCTTATATATAGTGTGTTTGAACAAATTGATAATGATAATATACAAGATAAAGGTATATTATTTTAACCACAAAAATATTGTAACTATTTTGAAACTTTTTTGTTGCATTTTATTAATTAATGATGTAATATAGATATATAAAAATTTCAGGAGAGTTAAAATGAATCTAAAAAAGATATTAAAAATAGGGGGACTTGCTACATTTGCTACAGCAATAGCTTTTGCTGGAAGCATGGCTTCAAGAGCTGGTAATACTTATAAATTAGTTAACACTGTAGATGGATACTATACATCATATAACGCAAAATATAAAACTGAATCAAAATTAAAATATTCTGCTGGAGATTATTATGTTTTCAATGAATATGATGGAATGATAAATATTACTAAAAATCCAAATTATCCAGGTGCATGGATAAATCCAAAGGATAATAAGACTGTAGTTCCTAAGGAAGAAGTAGCTTATGCTGAATCAGCACAAAGTAATGAAGTTTCAGAATCTACAGGATATATAAATGATGAAAATATGTTTGTATTAAATAAGAGTGTTAAAGTTTATTATTCTGATTATGAAGCAAAACATAAATTAAATCCAAGAATGAATTTTAGTAAAGGTACTTATTATATTTTTTCAAGAAGTAGAGGAATGATCAATATAACACAATATAAAGGTGTACCAGGAGGTTGGATTGATCCAAATGAAGCTGGATCAAATAAGAAATCAGAAAGTCCAGCAAAAACTAATGAAGTTAAGAAAGAAGTAGTAAAACAAAACAGTAGAGAAGAAATTCTATTTGAAACTACATTTTCAAAATATTCATCATATCCAGTAAAAGTAAATCTAAAAGGATATGATACAGTTGAAGATGCTAAAAATTATGCAGCATCATCAGTTACATTTGAACCAGGAGATTATTATATTATTGGTACAAGTCAAAATATGATTAAATTAGGTTTTGATTATTCTGGAGAAGGATATTGGATTAACCCAAATTCAAATTTTGTAAAAGATACAAATTATCAAACATCAAGACCACAAGAATTTATAAATAAAATTGCAAGTTACGCAAAAAAAGCAACTAAGGGAAGGGATGTTTATACATCTGTAATGATGGCTCAAACAATTTTAGAAACAGGATATGGTAAATCTACATTATCATCAGTTCCATATCATAATATGTTTGGTATAAAAGGAACATATGATGGAGCATCAGTCGTTATACCTACATTTGAATACGATTCAAATGGAAAATCATATAATGTTTTATCTGAATTTAGAAAATATCCATCATATCTAGAATCATTCCAAGATTATGTAAATCTTATAACAGGACATGAAAATCCATCTAATTGGAGTTATAGTTACTATTATGGAGCAAGAAAATCACAAACAAATTCATATAAAGATGCTACAAGATATTTATCTAGAACATATGCTACATCGCCAATTTATGCTGAAACATTAAACAACATAATTGAACTATATGATTTGACACAATATGATAACTAAAACAGTAATAAAAGATATTGTTTAATATCTACCTATATAATATATATTTTAAAAAGTCGATAAAAGGATGATTTACTTTTTATCGGCTTTTTTGTTTATAATTAATATGAAATAGGGTGCTCACAAGAGTGGGCTGAGAGTAAGCTGAAGCTTTAACCTTTGACCTGATTTGGATAATGCCAACGTAGGGAAATAGTATGTTTATTACACAAGCCTATTTTTGCGTGCTTGTGTTTTTTTTGTTTAGGAGGTGATTAAAGTTAAAAAATATATGAAAAAAATATGATAAAAAAAATCATTACAATTTTATGCTATTACTGATAGAAAAAATGAAAATAAAGAAGAATTTTATAAAGATGTTGAAATCGCTATAAATTCAGGGATAACTATGCTTCAATTAAGAGAAAAAAATATTTCAGAAAATTAATTTATTGAAGAATCCAAAGTTATAAAGAAAATGTTTAAAGAAAAAGGCATTAAATTTATAATTAATGATAATTATAAAATATCTAAATTAATTGATTCTGATGTAGTTCATATTGGACAAAAAGATGGCGATTTATATAAAATAAGAAAATATTTAGGTAAAAATAAAATAATTGGAGTTACAGCTAAAAACCTTATTCAAGCAAAATTAGCTCAAGAAGGTTGAGTAGATTATTTTATATA
>NZ_JBFNGB010000005.1:0-91953 GCF_046035835.1 Helcococcus bovis | reverse complement strand
AACAAAAAATAATACCCACAAATTTTACATGTTAAAAATTAAGATAACAATCACTATCTGAATCAAAAATTAAACATTATATATTACAAAAAAGGGCTGTTGAAAAAACTAGTTATTTGCAACTGCCCCTTTATCTATATTTTACTTATCCAAATTTTCAATTATTTTTTTCATAATATATCCATTTTCGTCAACATTAAAATTACTTTTTATCGTTATTACATAATATCCATTATTTTTAGCTTTGAACTCTCCAACCATTTCTCTAGTTTCACTTGAATACATCAATAAATCTAAACCATCCATTTTATAAAGCTGAGATCCTCCAAACTCTGAATACATACTATAAAATGCATTTGGCTCAAATTCTTCAGCAACAGGAATAATAGTTACAACATACTCATTTTGTGAATGTTTGAATGTAACAGCTATATTGCTATCTCCCTCTTCATGTGAAACTTTAGCATCTCTGGAAACTTTAAGGGAATATAGTTTTTCATCTTTTTTAGGAATGATATACTCTTTATCTTTAGCAAAATCAGCATCAACTATTGATTTAAAATCTTTGCTTACATTAGAATCATCAAAAGTCATCGCCTTAGAAAAATCTATTTTTTTCACTTCTTTTTTAGGTTTATTTTGGGGCATACATCCAACCATCAAAAACACTAAAAAAATAATTGATAATATTTTATATTTCATACTTTCCTCTAATCTAAAATATATTTTTCAATATAATATGCTACCCCATCTTCATCATTAGTTTTTGTTATAAAATCTGCATTTTCTTTTAATTCATCAATAGCATTTCCCATAGCAACTCCAGTACCTGCCAATTTTATCATAGTAAAATCATTTCCTTGATCACCAAATGCAATTGTATCTTCAATGCTATATCCCAATTTTTCAGCTACCTCTACTAACGTTTCCCCCTTTGAAACATTTTTAGGCATAGCTTCAAAATAAAATGGCTCAGAATATACAAATTCAAAATCATCCTTAAATTTATCAAAAATATTTTTAGATGGTTCCGTCATTTTTGAAGCATCTTGTGTAAACAAAATATTATTTGGCTTAAAGTCTATTGAATCTACAAGGTTAGGTACATATTTTAGTAATGTATCATTCTTAATTAATACATCATCTAAATTATATGTAGATAAATTATCTGTATAAACTATATTATTAAAATAAATAACAAAATAAATATCCTGTGTTTTAGAAAATTTAAGCATTTCCTTCATTTTGTCGAAATTTAATGTATGATTTATAATAACTTCATTTGTTTTAACGTCTGTTACAACGGCGCCATTGTAATTACAAATATACCCTTCATATTTGTCTAACTCTAATTCTTTATAGTATTTTTCAACACCTTTTGGTGAACGACCGGATGAAATCATAATTTTATAGCCTTGCTTTTGAGCTTCAATTAAAGTTTTTTTAGTTCTTTCAGATATTTCATGTTTACTGTTTATAAGTGTGCCATCAATATCTATAGATATTAATTTTTTCATTTTTTCTCCTATTTTAATACATATTTTTCCAAATATTTAACAATCCCATCTCTATTATTTGTATCAGTAACATAGTCTGCCTTTTCAAGTAATTCTTTTGAAGAATTTTTCATAGCAACACCTGTTCCACATAAGGTAATCATCGAAATATCATTTCCATAATTACCAAATGCAATAGTATCTTCTCTCGGTATACCCAACGTTTCAGCAACCTTTAAGACACTTTGCCCTTTAGAAGTATTTGCTGGAGTTATTTCTATAGAAACTGGAGATGAAAAACTAATTTCTAGCTTATTGTTAAATTTAGCTTCTATTAATTTTCTCGTTACTTTCAAATTTTTCATTGAATCGTTTAATAAAATTTTATTTACCGAAAAATTGATTTTATCAAAGTGTCTATCATCTTTAATGACATTTTGTCCTATTGCCTTTCGATAAAGCCTAAACAGCCATTTGCTATGATAATTCGTATAAAGATTTTTATCATGTAAAATTGAATAATCTACACCAAGTTCATCTATAAATTCAATAATTTCTTTAAGCAAATCAATCTCAAACTTTGTATCTAAGATTATTTCATTAGTTTTTATATTTGTAATTAATCCTCCATTGAAATTAGATATGAATCCTCCATATTTATCAACTTTAACCGTTACAGCGTGCTTTAATGAAGATTCAAAAGGACGTCCTGTTGCAATCATAACTACATGTCCTTGTTGTTGAGCCTTTTCCAAAGCATCAATTGTTCTTTTAGTTATTTTTTTTCTCCAATTTAGTAGTGTTCCATCCAAATCTAACGCTATTAATTTTCTCAATTCTAACTCCCATATTTCTTTTAATACTTTTATTTTAACACAAAATACAAATCTTATTAATTAAATCAAAATAAGAATTGAAAATTTAAAAATCCTATTGCTAATAATATTATTAATAATGATATTAAAAATCTGAGCTAACCCATCTTTTTAACAATCTGTTTAGTTTAATATTACGCAACAGGATATTTTACATTTTATTCCAAATTATTCATCTTTTCCGGAGTATTCCTCTATTTTAACCCCTTCTAATTTACCTCTAGGATCTTCATGAGTAACATACTCTTTACCATTAGCGTCAAATAAATGCCAATGATCCCCATGAACTGATGCCTTAACAATTCCCTTATCCTTTAATTCATCAATTTTATAGAATCTCATGAGACTCAATCCTTTTTTAGAAGCATCTTTTTTATCTTCTTTTTTATTTAAATCAATACTTTTTTCTTCACCATCGTGACTTCCTTCATATTTTCCCACTTTTACGTCAGGAAGAATTTGTGTAGGATCGTCATTTGTAATATATTCACTACCATCATCTAATTTTACATGCCAGTGATCCCCATGCTTATAAACGCCGACAATTCTTGAATTTATATCATCACCTATTGCCTCTTTACCGACACTTGGCTTATCAAAAAATTGTAAACTATTTCCATCTTTTAATAACACTTGATAAAATGCACCATATTTTCTATATGTATCTATATTATTTTGATCAAAATTTTCAATAATTTTTTTATCAAATGTTAGAAGTAATTTATTTCCTTCTTTATTTAATTCTTCATATTGTTTCTCATCCAAAGTAAATAATTTATCTCTATATTCTATATTATATTTTTTTACATTTTTAAATACTTTAACTTTTTCCTTTTTGCCATTAATGTATAGCTCTTGTTCTTTAATCTCTTCTTGATTATTAGTTTTATTTTCTGATAATTTATGAGAATCATTAGAGCATCCTACTATTAATATAAGAGTAAATATTAAAAAAGAAATATATTTTATTTTTTTCATCATTCCCCCTGTCTCATCATTTATATTTTAAAATGATAATCATTACCATTTAACTATATTCTGATTCAGGAAAATTGTCAATATGATATTTATGGAATAATCTATTGATTTCTTTAGAAAGAACAAAATTTACCCCAACTTTTTCAGTATTCTCTCTTTTGTTAGGCTCAGATCTAGTTTTTTCACATAAAATCTAAAATTTGTAACAATATGAATGGAGCTCCTCAAAGTTGGCACTTAAAACCCAACTTTGAGGAGCTCCGCTTAATTTAAAATCCACACATTTGAGGTGCTTCATCTTCCTTATCTTCATCAAGTTTTTCTGTAACACCTTCTAAATTGTATACATCAAATTCAATTGTACCATCATCAAGTAAGAATGCTGGTATCCCAATTTTACCATCAGCTTTAGCTTGATCAAATTCACTTCTTGAATCTCTTAATGCTAAAAATTCTTTCATAAATCTTGTTTTAGCAGTAATGTCGATGTATTCTACCTCTATTTTATTTTTTCTTAACACTTTATCAGCATGAATTGTATCTCCACAAATCATTGTTCCATAAAATTTCATAATTCCTCCTATAGTTTTAATTCCTTCTTTATTTTTAATAAAAGTTCCTCATATTCTTCAGGATATCTATGTTTCAAAGCTAATGTATCAGTAGATAAAATCAGATCAACATAATTATCACTTAAATAAGTTAATTCCATTGTCTTAACCTTATCCCAGCTTATAAATTTAGCTAAAAAAGTTATATTTCCCGTTGTAATGATTCCTCTCCTATTAAATCCCTTACTTATAATACCCGAAATTGCAAATAATAATAACAATATTCCCAAAATATAATTATAAAAATTATAACTTGTAAAACTTATAGCCACAAATAATAATATCGCCATTATTAAAAATGAAATATAATTAGATTTTGTTATTGCAGTTTTATATTGAATATCTACGTATTTTACTAAATTATAAACAATTCCTATCGATAAAAATATTATCAAAATTATAATAATCATATTAACTCCTATATTTTTATTTATTATAACATAAATTTGTTTAATATTTTTAATTTGGGTATAATTAAAATGTAAGTAATATTCCTAAATAAAATTTTATGAAAGAGGTATAAATTATGAAAAAATTAAACACATATTTAGCAAATTTAGCATTTGGAAACGTAAAATTACACAACTTACACTGGAACCTAGAAGGTAGCCAATTCAAACAAGTACATGAATATTTAGAAGTACTTTACGATGAAGGATTTGAATATATAGATGAAGTTGCAGAACTATTAAAAATGCAAGGTACAACTCCTCTATCATCAATGAAAGAATATGTTGAAGAAACAACATTAGAAGATTTAGAACAAAGATCATTTACAGATAGAGAAGCTATTGAATTAGCATTAGAATATGTAGAAGAAATGAATAAATTCGCTTTAGAAGTAAGAGAATCAGCTGACGAAGAAGGTAACTTCTACGTAGCAAACATGATGGAAGATCATTCAACAGCTTACTTAAAACATGAATGGTTCTTATCAAGCATGTTAAAAAACTTAAAATAATAGTTAAATAATTAAATAAACAAAAACTGCGAAGAAATAACTATAAGTAATTTTGAACTGACCTCCTTTAGTTAGTTTTTTGGTCTAACTTTATGGGGTCACCTTATTTCATCGCAGTTTTTTATATCTATTTTTCATATTCATCTAAGAATGAATGTCTTTCCCCATCATCTATATAGCCCAAAATCGCTTTGATACCGACATTTTCAGCAGATTTAAAAATTGATTTTTCAACATTTGGATTTGTCTTTTTCATATTTTCTATAAGGTCTTTGATATTTGCCCTTTGGCTATCTTTTTCTTTTTTTGTAATAGGACAAGCTTCATCCATCGGCACAATTCCTGCATTATTAATCCATCTAATGATATCTCTTTCTTCAACAAGATATAACGGTCTAATAAGCTCAAGTCCTTCAAAATTTTGACTTTTTATTTTAGGAAGCATTGATCTATATGCTCCAGCCCATAAAACATTTAGCATGATTGTTTCAATCACATCATTAAAGTGATGTCCCAATGCAAGTTTATTACAACCTAATTCTTTAGCCTTACTATATAAACTTCCCCTCCTCATCCTAGCACACAGATAACAAGGACTGTCCTTCGCAACCTCTGAAACCACATCAAATATATTAGTTTCAAAAACTTTAACCGGAATTTCCAAATATTCACAAATTTCTTTTAATTTTTTCCTATCATTTGGTCTAAATCCAGGATCCATCGCAATATATTCAACTTCAAATTTAACTCTTGAAAATCTTTGAAGCATTTGAAGCATTTTTGCTAAAAGAAGTGAATCTTTTCCACCACTCATTCCTACTGCTATTTTATCACCATCTTCTATTAATTTATATTCATCTAGCGCTTTCAAAAACTTTGAAAAAGTCTCTATCTTGTATTTTTTTTGAATAGATCTTTCAATTTCTTTTAAGGAAATCGCATTTTCTAAGTGTGATTTATCCATAATTCTCCCTTTACTAAATTCCTAATATTTTACTATTATAAACAAAATTATCTTGTAAATCTAGTTTTTCATACATTAAAGAAATTTCCTTAACTTTATCTAAAACTCTTCTGTCAGGTGTTTTTTTCTTTTGAATTACAAAAACATCTGTAATAAAAGTTATCAAGTAATTCATTGATTTAGGATAACTTTTTACATAATCATAAAGATCCATATCCAATATGAAATCAAATTTTTGTTTTTCATATTTTGGTAAAGTATTAAATAATTGATAAGCATCAGATTTATCAGAAATATTTATCAATATTTGAATAATAAATTCCAATTCGTCCGATTTCAATTTTGTAGGCAGATTATTTAATCTATTAAAAATAAACTCTCTAATCCAAACTTCCCACATAATCAATTTATTTTCTTCACTATTTTCACGTAAATAATTTACTAAAACATTATAAAATACAGTTACATCATCTTTTTTTAATAAAAATATATTTGGAATATAATTATCTAGTGGATTATCAGTTATATTTAACATATGTTTAGAATAAGATTTTACAAATTCTCGATAATATTTCAAATCCTTTAATTCACTAATTCTTCTGATAGCAGATTGAAAATTTTCATCCATCAAAATTGAAATTTCAGGATATATACGTGAAAATGTCAAAAATCCCTTCCATGCAATTTCAAATTCCATAGAATTTTTACTGCTAAATATATCAACCAAATTCTCACAAGTCCAATCTTTATCTATTGTATAAAGAATTGACAAATTACCAATTATCACAAATTTTGAATCCTTAGCTTCAATATTATTAAGTAAAGAAAGAATATTTTTCTCCATAAATAATTTTACTTCTTCATTATTTAGATTAAATTCATAATTTTTTTGAGTAATTCTTATATAACAATGTGCAATTACCCCATAAGAAGAATTAAATGTAATATCAGACCATGCCAATAGTTTATTAGGATTGTAGTTTTTAGCATTTTGTATCAACTTTATTAAAAATTCTACCAAAATATAAATTTTATCCTTATATTTTTCAAAATCATTTTTTTCAATAATTCTTTTTACAAATAAAGATAAAATATATGTTTGTTCTTTAAGAATTTTAGCATCATCAAACTTTTTCAAAACATCGTCAAGCTTAGTTAATACATTCTCATTTTCACTCAATCCCTTAATTAAATAGTCCCAAATATCAGAATTTAACTTATCTTCAGATATTAGAACATCTATAACATTCATTGCAAAATCATAATTTTTAATAGAAATTTCTGATATATCTTTTAATATTGACATTCTGGATTTATTTGTTCCTTCATAATTTAGGATATATTTGATATTTTCAGCAATATTAGATTCTAAATCAATTTTTGTAATATTTCTTATCCCTCTTGTATTATTTTCATATTTACTTAAATATTCATGGTCACCGTTTGGATTAAATTTCTTAATTAAATAAGCAATTTCCTCTTTTTCCCAATCATACAATTTCCTACTATCATCAAATAAACTAAATAGATCTTCTTTATTTCTAAGTATATAAGCATATGAACTCATTCTTCTAAGAATCGTTATATATGATTTTTCATATCTTTTAATCCAAATATTTAACTCACAAATATCTTTCAACTTAGTAGCAATTTGCTTCATAACATTTATATACGCATCAATTTCAGTATTAACATCTTCATTTTTAAATACGTCAAAAATTGAAAAAGTAAGATCTATGCTGCCTAAAGGCTTTTTATTGTATAAATTAACTATTTGATTTGTCATAAAATACAACAAGTCTATCAAATATTCATCTGAAAAATCTGAAAATAATTTCCAATATTTAAGGATCGTATTTTTACCAGCAAAAGTAGTTGCATTTATCTCTATTTGCTTATTTCCACCATCTATTTCTAAAAAGTTAGAAAGTTTTCTATAATCATAGTTAAATTTGATCAGATTTTTAAATACCTTTAATTTATAATATTCTAATTTTGTTTTCGATAATCTTTCTGCTATTTTTTCAATAATTGAAATATCCATTTTTTCCAATTTAGTAAAAGATAAAAGTTGTTCAATTTTATCTTCACTTATATTTTCAAATTCATCAATAATCATCTTTTGAAAATGTAGATTTAGTTTAAAATTATTTTTAACACATAGATACTTAAATTCGTCAAAATCTTTCCCCATGAAATTTCTCAAAATCCATTTACCAAAAATATAATCAAAATCTGTAAATTCTTCATTCTTAAATAAATTAGATAAATAACCCTTATAGTTAAAATAAATTAACCACCCCAAATTATTTACATTTTTCAAAAACTTATCCATTAAATGAATATCATTTAAAATATGTTTTAATTCCTCATCAGTTTGAAGATCCAAAAAACTTGGATTCGAGCTTGAAATTTCTGTAATTCTACTTTCCCAAGAAAATGCATCTCTGTTTATAAACTCTATAATCTTACTTATAGCTTTATACACAGTTTCATAATCACCATCTTTATGTAAAATTGGTGTAACTCCTAATGAAGATACTGTACCTACAAGACTTTCCTCAATAAATATGAATCTCTTTGATTCATCTAAATCAGGGATTGCTCTTGTAAAATATCGCATAATCAAATCATTATAGCTATATCCAACAAATAATACTACATATTCCGAATTAAATAAATCTGATAAAAATTTTGTCACATTTGAATGATACATATATACTTTTCCAAAATCCTTATCCGTAATTACAATATTTTTAGGATCATCTACAATTCCGTGTATATGCACGATTCCACTAAAATCATCTCCATATGGCAATGCAGGATTTGAATAAACATTAACATTAAGCCCTTTTTCTTCACAAACTTTTTCAAACATTTTATCATAATTTGTAGTTACAATCTTAATTTTCTTACGTCTTCCAAATAGGTCAACTAAGGCTTTATGCCAATTATTAAATTGTAGATCATCCCTTGAAAACATATCTGCGACACTTGTATGAACAAGGGCATTTTCATTTTCAATTTTTCCCAAATATTGATCATTTTGATTAAAACTATCATCATAAGTTATAAAATTTTTAAACCTTCCCTTTGAAAAAAATGCAACTAAATTATTAAAACTTGGTAAATTTGTAGGAGCATCAACCGACACTCCAGCTCCAGCAAATATTACAAGCTTATCATCTCTCAATGCATCTATTATTTTATTAGGGATTTCTATGCCATGTAAATTCATATATTCTCCATTTCCTATTCTTCAAGTAGACAGTAGATAATGTTTTTGTAAAGTATATTTTACAAAATTTATTAAAAATTGTTTTTTGTTAATTACACTTTACAAAAATTATCATATTGCATTTTTTATAAATTACACTTTACAAAAATATCTTATATAGCACAATAACAATTATAAAAACAATCCAAATAATTATACCAATGTAATCTTTATTATTTATCTTTTCCTTAATATCAATAAATGAGTATATCGCAAGAAAAATTAGTGCTACTGCAAGAAATAAAATTAATAAACTTCCTAAAATACTAAAAAGCGTTTCTGGATATTTAGTTTTTGATATATACAATATGATACCTGTTATTAATGTCATTCCAAAAAATATCAAAAATAACTTTTGTACTTTATTCTTAAACATAATTTCTCCTTTATAAAAAGTATGATTTTATATTATTATAACACAACAAAAAATAGATTTAGCCAGTTACGACTAAATCTATTTTATTATCTTTCAACTTTTCCAGAAGCATCCCCTTTTGAAATTTTTAATATTTCATCTCTTGTACAAATATTATAATCTTCCATTACTGTATGCTTAAACGAAGAACACGCTATTGCAAATTCTAATATATCTCTACTTGATGAATTATGTAAATATTCTGATAAAAATCCTGCTGTATAGGCATCACCCGCACCAATCCTATTTGCAATCCTGATATTATGTTTTTTTGAAACTAATAAATCATTTCCATCATATAAAAGTGCGTACAACTTATTGTCTGAAGCTGATTCTGACTCTCTTATCGTGCTTGTAATTAATTTAATACCATATGATTGTTTAAGCTCCTCAAATCCTTTCTTTACTTCATCTAAGTCCACTTCGTTAGTTTCCCAATCAACACCTTTAGGAATATAACCAATTAAAATATCAACATCTGGTAATATATCTTCTAAAAATTTAATACTTTCTTCTCTCTCCCAAAGCATTTTTCTATAATTGTAATCATAACTTACTAAACAACCATTTTCTTTCGCTTTCTTTATAGCAAATTTTGTCAATTCTTGACATTCTTTTGAAATAGCAGCTGTTATTCCTGATATATTAAATAAGTCACAATTTTTAAAGATATAATTAAAATCATATTCTTCTAAATTCGATTTTGAAAATGAAGAATTTTTTCTATCATATATAACTTTTGAAGATCTCATAGAAACCCCAGGTTCAACATAATACACACCTATTCTATCTCCACCTCTAATAATATTTGAAGTATCAACTCCATAATACTTCAAAATATTAATCGCTGATTTTCCCCAATCATTCAAAGGCAATTTTGTTACAAATTTTGCGTTGTGTCCAAAATTAGATAATCCTATTGCAACATTCGCTTCTCCACCACCATAGTGAATTTCTAAATTATTCGCTCCTACAAATCTATCAAATCCTGTCGTGGATAGTCTCATCATTATTTCCCCTAAAGTCACTACATTTTTCAATTTTCACCTCCAAAAATACTTTTTTCTATATATTATTATATTATTAAAATGTTGATTTTTCAATATAATTAACTAGTTTACTAAAATTTATTAAAATGATATAATTTAATTAAATAAATCATACAAGGAGAAAAATATGGATATACTAGAAAGATTTAAAAATTGTGGAATAATCCCCGTAGTAGTACTAAAAAATATAGAAGATGCTGTACCTCTTGCTAAAGCTTTATTAAAAGGAGGAATTAACGTTGCAGAAATCACATTTAGAACTAAAGCTGCTATTGATAGTATTAAAGAAATTTCAACAAAAGTTCCTGAAATGCTTGTTGGTGCAGGTACAATATTAAATTCCAAACAAGCAATAGACGCTATTAATGCTGGAGCAAAATTTATTGTTTCTCCAGGTTTTGACAAAAACGTAGTAGAAACTTCTAAAAAAAATAATGTCACCGTTATTCCCGGTACTGTTACTCCTTCAGAAGTAATGCAGGCAATAAATTCAGATTTAACAGTTGTAAAATTTTTCCCAGCAGGAAATTATGGAGGATTAAAAACTATTAAATCATTATCCGCACCATTTGGAAATCTTCTATTCATGCCAACAGGATCTGTTAATATAAATAATTTAAGAGAGTATTTAGAATTCGATAAAATTATTTCTGTTGGAGGATCTTGGATATGTGATAAAAAGCTTATCGAAGAAAAAAATTGGGATGAAATCACAAGATTATGTTTAGAAGCAAAAAAAATACTAAAAGAAGTTAGAAAATAACAACTAATTTATAAATTTTTTATAAAATGATAAAAAGGAGCTGTTGCAAAATAAAATATAGTCATTAAATTAAAAAATTTAATAAAAACATAAAACTAGGAGGTAGTTGAAAAAATAATTATTTTTGCAACTCCCCCCCCCTTTTTTAGTAATATATAATGTTTAATTTTTGATTCATATAGTGAGTGTTATCTCAATTTTTAACATATAAAATTTGTGGGTATTATTTTTTATTAAAAAATTATCTCAATTTTTAGAAATTAAATTTTGATGGTATTTTTTTAATCCAATTTTTATCTCATTTTTGATAATTTTCAATTTGTTGGTAATTTTCATTAATAAATTTTGATGTTTTTATGCCATTTCATCGTCTCATTTTTTTATCTATTATTTGCGATAACTTTAATATTAATTTTCATTATCTCATTTTACTTAATCTTATTTATGCGATAATTTTGATACTAATTTTTATTATCTCATTTTGTTCAATCTTATTTTTGAGATTATTTTCTTATTAGGATAACTGAAAAATACCTATAATCCGAACACATAAAATGACATTTTGCAACAATCTCCTTTTTTTAATTAAAATATATTTACAAATTATATCCCCATAACTCAAATTGGGTTAATGCGGCAAAATCTCCTTCTTCTCCTTTAATCAGATTTTTCACTACGACCCATGAAATTTCTTTTTGTTCAATATCAAAATATTGAGTTTTCGACGTTTTTTCTAAATTAATTTTAATCTCAGTATCATCAGAAAAATATACCGTTAAATTTTTCCAATAAATATCATGAGGAAAATCCGCTCTTAATGTAATTCCTAATTTATTTACTTTTATATCTCTACCAAATTCAATTTTTAATTCTGCATCATCTTTTTGGTTTGTACCCCATGATTGATATGGATATACACCATGGTCATCATTTGCATAAATTCCATCTATTGCATTTTTCGCCATAAACGCCGGCCTTGAAGTTCCAGAATTTGTAGAAGCAAAAGGATAAATATTTTGATCAAAATCTAATGCGTGTCTATTTTTACTTAAATTTTGATAAGATTTTATTTCCGACTCATTAGGATATCTTGCACTTATTAAAACCGATTTTCCTAAGAAAGCTGTATCTTTCATAGCTTCTTTTTCTGTCCCGAAAGGAATTTTATATATAAACTCCGTTGTATCACCAAAATATATCATTGATTCATCAAAAGTTTCATCCAATTTAACACATAAAAAAGTATTTTTTTCTGAAACGGAAACTTTTATGTAATCTCCAGTATTATATTCTAGAGTCCTAGTGGCAAGTATAATTTCATTTTCTCCAGTAACTAACATTTTTTTATTTTTCGTGCTAGAAACGGCATGTCTTATCTCATCATTAATATCAAAAATCCCTACTGTAATCATAAATTTCTCATTTCTATATTTTTAGATTTGTACTCTCATTCCAATTTACGTGACAATCTAAAGTGTGTTGATGCAGTTTTTCATCATCATTTTTAATTAAATCAATTAAAATTCTTGCAGTTTCTTTACCCTCATCATAAGCAGGCTGAACAATTGTAGAAATACTTGGATTTGTAAAATTAGTCCATTCAGTATTATCAAAACCTAAAAGTCCAACCTTAGGAGAATATTTCATGTAATCTTGTAAAGCAGTTCTTACCTTCTGTAAAGCCCAACAATTAGGAACAAAAATTAAAGAATTTTTATTTAAATCAATATTTGAATTTAAAAATTTTCTTATTTCTTCAACATCTGTTACATTATCTTCTATAACAAGATTTTTATATGTCAATCCTCTATTGTTTAAGGCATCTATAAAACCTTGAGATCTTTCCAATCTAGTACTTAACATGGATGGATCTGCCGCTATTAAATAAAAATCTTCATATCCCCTATCAACGCAACTATTTATAGCATTATAAACCGCATCAATATTGTTTGTCTTAACCCAATTATTTTCCTTATCATACAATTTAGAATCAAAGAAAACCATAGGTTTATTCAATCTTGTTATTTTTGATGAAATCTTTACAAAATTAGTTGTAGGTTGAATAATAAAACCATCAACCCCCATTTGCAACATTCTATCAATGTATTTTTCTTCTGTTGCTGGAGAATAATTACTATTACCTACTATAATTTGATAGCCATTTTTGCTAGCCATCTCTTCTATACCCTTAACAATCTGATTAGAAAATACATTTGTAATATCTCCTATCAATACACCTATTAAGTTTGATTTTTTCAAATTTAAAGATCTTGCTAATCTATTAGGGACAAAATTTGTAATATCAATTACTTTTTTTATCCTATCATAAGTTTCTTTTGACATTTTATCCGTTCTTCCATTTAAATAAAAAGAAACTGTCGTCTTAGAAGTATTTGCCATTTCAGCAATATCTTTAATAGTTAATTTCCGTGTCATTTCTTCCTCATATTTTACGATTTTATTCTATAAAATTTATTATCTATATTATCTATAATAACACATTTTCCCCTAGTTAATATATCATTTTGATCAATTTTTAATATTTTACTCCCCGTAATTATGGGTTCTGTATTGATATTTAAACTATACTCTTTTTCGTCATTAATTTTCCAAATAAAAGATCCTTTTAAATTATCCTTTTTATTAGTTTGTCTAATTTTCATAGCATTTATGGTTATACTTTCATCATAGAACACTGTAGAAATATATAATTCATCTTCAAAAAAGTCTTCTCGATATATCATTTTTGATTTATCAATCTTATTATATTTTTTTGAAATAATAGTATCTTTATAACTATATCTTTCTTCATTTAATATTTTCAATCCATTTTCACTCAATTCTTTAATATTATCATCCAAAATAAATCTAATATTTGATTTATGCTTACCTTTCATTTTAACTTTATCCACAATGAATAGACATTTATCTTTAAACTTTATTACATATCTAGTGTGAATGTAGCTTCCCCCTTTTATCTCTCCACGAATTGATGATTCTATATATTGTGCAATATCATTTTCTTTAAATTCTAATGATATTGGTTCAGGATATCTACTATAGTCCCAAGATCCAGTAACTATTTCAGGACATTCATCATCAATAATCAATGAGGAATGTGCATTCATACTCTTAAAATAATTTCTGTAAAGACCATCAACATATGTAAATCTTCCAGAATCAATTACAATAGGTTCTCCTTTATAATAAAAACACAAACTATTCAAATCACTGTGAGTATGAGAGCTTCCCATTACACCATTCTTGAAATATAAATAAAAATTTTTGTCTTTCAAAAATATTTGTCCACTATCTTTATATACTTTACTAGATTTTTCAACTAGTTTAGATTTTATATTTTCAAAATCAGCTATCATATTCTCTGTAAACATAAAATAACTTAAAATATCTGGATGAACAAATGATTTTTCCTTAAATCTATCATCCTTCCAAAATATAGACATCCATGTCATGATATCCCTCGTATCAATAACATCTGAATCACCTATAGAAAATTGTAAATTATCTGGTCCAGTCACATAATATACATATTCAGCCATTTTATACAATTTATCACTCAAAATATTAAAATAATTATCACTACTAATTAACAAATTAAAATAATAAACCATAACATCTACATGATACATGCTAGATTGTTCCCATTGAGTTCCATCATCATATATCGATATATTAACATTTATTTCCAGTGCTTTTTCAAAAAAATCTATTATTTTTTTATCTAAAATTTTATCATATAAAGAGTTAAATATTAAAACCGCCGCTATCTGTATACTTCCCCAATTACTCAAATAATATCTATCTTCAAAATTTTCATATAAAAAATTAATTTGCTTTACTATACTTTCTTTAATAATTTCCTCTTCATGATTGGTAAATAAATTATATTTAGAACTATTTCTTAATAAAAACGTCCACTGATAAATCCTTATTCCAGTATCTAGAGTTCTAGAGGAATTTTTATACTTCTGCATTTCATCTAAATCTGTTATTTTTTCAAATATATGTTGTTTTATTTTTTCTAAATATTTAACATCATTTTCAACTACGTAACTTATAAACAAATCAATTAGATATTCTTGTCTATTAAGCATAAAAGCCCATTCTGGATCATTATTATGAACTTTATTCCAATTAAAGTCTGAAAAATCAACTATATCTTCACATCTTTCCATAGCCCAGTTATTTACAAATCTTATCTTGTCTTTAAGAAATAAATCAGAATTCTCTTTAATAAACGCATATTCATTTATATTATATTTTTTTATTCTATTTATAATATCTTGCTTTTTCAAAATTTACCCTCATTTCTAAAAAAATAAATGGTGTTGAAAATGTATCACACTCTCAACACCATATTTTAAGTTTATTTTATTATGCTAAAATTCCTGTTACACTACCTAAAATACCTATTGCAACAATAAGTAATACAAGTTTATATGTGCTCCACTTTTTATTTTTAATTAACCAATAGATAAAGAATGTAAATAATATTGGTAATAATGCTGGTGCAATTTTATCCATCATACCTTGAATAGAAAGTATTTGTTGTTTAACACCTTCTTCAACTTTTCCAGCAGCTAATTGAATTGGAATATTTATTTTTACAAATGTTGCTGCTAAACCAGCGATTACTGTAACCCCGATAATATTTGCTACTCTTGAAACTGTAGCCATCTTATCACTCATCTTATCAATAATGCTTGTACCAACTTTATATCCATAAGAAGCATTTAATACTTTAATAATTGTTAAAATAGCATTAATTACTACAAAGAATAAGATTGGTCCTAAAATTAAACCTTGTCCAGCTAATGAAGCTGCTATTGTTGACATTAATGGTGCAATCATAAATTGTGATAATGAATCACCAATACCTGCTAAAGGTCCCATTAAAGCCATCTTAATACCACGAATTTCATCATCTGTTCTGTTATTTTCCAACATTACCATATGCATACTTGTAATAAATGGTACAAAATGTGGATTTGTATTGTAAAATTCACAGTTATCTTTTAATACTTCACATAATTTATCTTTATCATTTCCGTATTTTTTCTTTAATGCAGGATATAACATATTTGCATATCCTAAACCTTGGAAATTACTGTAGTTAAAACCATTTTGTAAGAAGAAACCTCTTAAACCGGTTTTAATATAATCTTTTAATGTCCATTTAGATCCAGTCATCTGTTCCTCCTTCATTTGTTTCTGTTGTTTCAACAACAACTTTTGGTTTATTGTATAATTCATTCAATGCAAAGATTGTACCAACTAAAGCTATACCAATTACTGGTAATTGGAAATATGCTGCTAATACATACCCTAAAATTACAAATGGTATAACTTCTTTCTTTACCATTGTAGCTAATATCATAGCAAAACCTATCGCTGGTAACATCTTACCTGCTATTGTCAAACCTTTCATTAACCATTTTGGAATGTAATCTACTAATGATGTTAATGTGCTCATTGATACAGCACCTAAAATACCTAAAGCTAAACCTATTAGTGCAAATAACCAAATTGTTGCGTTAGCTTCAAATTTAAATCTTGATAAATTTCTTTCTTCTAAAGCTTTAATAGCTGCTCCTTGAGCTCCTGATCTTACTGTATATGCTGCTGTTTGTAAAAATTGAATTGCAACAGCGATTGGTGTAGATAGTGCTAAAGCAGCTTCTGGAGTAATTGCTCCTTTACTTGTTATTGCCATCAAAGTACCAAATATCCCCGGTCCAATTGGGTTTGGTGGAACTGATCCCCCTGGTCCAACCCCGAATCCCATATATGCTAATTCAGAAATAGCGCCTACTGAAAGAGCTGTTTGCATATCACCAGTGATAACACCTACACCGAATGATAATACAATACATCTATTGGAATAAATACCTAGAAGCATACCTGATAAACAGAATGCTGTCCATAAACCAATTAAAATTGCTTGAATTAATGATAATTCCATTCTTCCCTCCTATATGTAATTTAATATATTAACTTCTTTACCACCATCATCACCATTTGGTGTTGTCTTAGTATTGAAGGTTAATCCAAATTCATCATGCAATTCTCTAAGCATTTTCTTTTCTTCATCACTTAGATTAATAAATCTTGAGATACATTCTCTATTTGGTGCAGCATGAATATTACCAATATTTAATTCTTTAATTGGAACTCCACCTTTTACTAATCTATAAGCATCTTTAACATCTTTAATGATTATAAAAATACTTTGCTTAGGATTTGCCTTTCCTATGATGTCAATTACTTTCTGAACATCATAAAATCTAACAAAAACTGATTTTGGGACTACTGTTGTCATAAGTGTTTGTTGCAATTTATCATTGCAAACTTCATCATTAGCAACTATTACTGTGTTGCATCCTAATGATTTCAACCACATTTGACCTTGTCCATGAATCAATCTTTCATCTATTCTTGTCATTACTATGTTAGGTTGTGTCATATTTCCTCCTACCAATAAATTTCCCAATCTTTATAAAATCTTATTAGAGCTTCTACGTAGTAGTAATCACCCCAAATATTTCCTTCATCTACTCCTTTTCCACTATGCCATGAATATACTCCATGATCTAGTAAAGGTGCCCCTTCAACTTTATCTATATTTGCATATTTTTCAATCAAAGATCTTAACATTACATGCATTGCTTTTTTGTACACTTCTTTTTCAGCATATACTTCAGGCATATATTTTAACATCTCATGTATTCCACATACAGCAATAGCGGTAGCAGATGAATCTCTACTATGTCCACTTCCATCTGAAAAAATTAAATCCCAATAAGATACATTGTCTTCTGGTAACCTGTTTAAAAAATAATTTGTAACAGCCTTAAATACATTAAAAATCTTTTCATCTTTTAATTTTCTATAACTCAATGAACTTCCATAAATTCCCCAAGCTTGTCCTCTAGCCCAGCTAGAATCATCACTAAATCCTTGTCTAGTAACTCCTTTTAATGGTTGTCCTGTTTCCGGATCAAAATAAAATGTATGAAATGTTGAAGCATCATCTCTAATTACATTATTAACTGAAGAATAAAAATGTTTTTTTGCAATATCATAATATTTTTCATCTCCTGTTTTTTCAGAAGCAAAAAATAACAATTGTATATTCAATAAACAATCAATTATTAATCTGTAATTATCTTTTTTTCCTAATTCACCCCAAGCTTGAATAAACTGTCCTTTTTCTTGATATCTTTCGATAAGTTTATCCGCCGCCTTTATAGATGCTTCTAAAGCTTCCTCATTTTTATTTATTCTATATTCCGCCATACAAGACGGAGTATATAAAAATCCTAAATCATGATGATCAAGCTCAATTCTCTTATTTACTCTATCTAAAAATGACAAAACATTTTTATGAGCAATTTCTTTAATAGTTTCATCTTTAGAATATTCATAAAGCATCCACAAAACACCTGTCCAAAAACCATTTGTCCATTCGGTATTATCCATTATTGGATAAATGTTTTCTTTTGTAGCAGGTGTTGGGTAATTTTCACCAAAATACTTTAAATTAATTTTAGTCTTTTCTAAAGCTAAATCTAAAGCTTTTTTTACATCCTCTTTATTCAATAAATCAGAAGATAAAAATTCTTTATCTTTTTTTATATCTTCTATTTTTATATTTTTTATCATAATCCCCTCTAAATTCCATCTTCAAATGAATCGTCTTCATCAATACTTGGATTTAAGATATTTCTCAAATCATCTACTCCTGATATTGCAGCCGATTTAACGGAACTAGTTAATATGTCTATATCTTCTTCTGTTGAATTAAATACTGCTTCCAAAAGCATATTCAAATTCATACCAGTTACAACATTTAATTTTTTATCTGATGTTTCATTAATAACCATACTTGCCATCTTAAATGGTGTACCTCCTAAAAGGTCAGATAAAATTAAAACATTTTCTCTATCTTTTATGTATATTTCTATCTTTTCTTTTACATCTTCCTGTGACATACCTTCAAGAAAATTAATTACTCCAACATTTTCTTGTTTGCCAGCAATTAATTCCGCCGAACTTAATAGCCCTTCTGCATATCTGCCATGTGCTACTAGTAATATATCCATATACCCTCCATAACTTTTTTCAAACTAGTTTACTTGTATTTAGTATATTCATTAATTTTATAAATGTCAATATAATTTAAACATTTTTGAAAACACTTGCTCTAAAATATTAATTTTTTTTAATTTTTCATAAAAAAACGACTTAAAACATTGAAATTGCAATATTTATAAATTAATATATTTTTATTTTATAAATGTTATCAATATTTTTTATAGAAAATTGACAATTATATTTTTATTTAATATAATATATTTAACTAGTTTACCACTAAGTTTACTAAAAAATTTATGGAGGTTAAATATGGATTATCTAAATAAATCCTTCTCTTTAGAAGGAAAAGTAGCTCTAGTTACAGGAGCAACATACGGAATTGGTTTTGCTATCGCAAAAGCATTTCACAAAGCAGGTGCAACTATTGTATTCAACAATAGAACTCAAGAATCTCTTGATCAAGGACTTGAATCATACAAAAAAGAAGGAATAGATGCTCATGGATATCTATTTGATGTAACAGATGAAAAAGCTGTAGAAGAAAATATAAAAAAAATAGAGTCAGAAGTTGGTCCGATTGATATTTTAGTAAATAACGCAGGTATAATTAAAAGAATACCTATGATTGAAATGACAGCCGATGAATTTAGACAAGTAGTTGATATTGACTTAAATGGTCCATTCATTATGGCAAAAGCAGTATTACCTAGCATGATTGAAAGAAGATCAGGAAAAATTATCAACATTTGTTCAATGATGTCAGAATTAGGTAGAGAAACCGTTAGCGCTTATGCTGCTGCTAAAGGTGGATTAAAAATGTTAACAAGAAATATCGCATCTGAATACGGAAAATATAATATTCAATGTAATGGTATAGGACCAGGATATATAGCAACACCTCAAACAGCACCATTAAGAGAAGATGGTCACCCATTCAATAATTTTATAATCAGTAAAACTCCAGCCGAAAGATGGGGTACACCCGAAGATTTAATGGGACCAGCTATATTTTTAGCATCTGATGCTTCAAACTTTGTAAATGGTCATGTTTTATATGTTGATGGTGGTATATTAGCATATATAGGTAAACAACCAAAATAATTAATAAGGAGAAAATAAATGAGAGTAGCTTTAATAAACGAAAATAGCCAAGCAGCTAAAAATGAATTAATTTATAACACATTAAAATCAGTAACTGATGAAAAAGGATTTGAATTAGATAACTATGGTATGTATTCTGCAGAAGACGAATCACAACTAACTTATGTTCAAAATGGTCTATTAGCTGCCATTTTACTAAATTCAAAGGCAGCTGATTTTGTTATTACAGGTTGCGGAACTGGTGTTGGAGCAATGTTAGCATTAAACTCTTTCCCAAATGTATTATGTGGATTTGCAGCAGAACCAACAGATGCATATCTATTTGCTCAAATAAACAACGGTAACGCCCTATCAATCCCTTACGCAAAAGGATTTGGATGGGGAGCAGAATTAAATCTAAAATTAATTTTTGAAAGACTTTTCGCTGAAGAAGGTGGAAATGGATATCCAAAAGAAAGAGTAATCCCTGAACAAAGAAATAAAAAAATCTTAGATGAAGTAAAAAAAGTTACACATCAAGATATTATGTATGTATTAAAAAATATAGATCAAGATTTCTTAAAAGAAACAGTTAGTGGAGCTCATTTCCAAGAACTATTTTTCAAAAATTGTCAAGTACAAGAAATAGCTGACTACATTAAAGAAGTATTAAAATAATTAATAATTTTGAATAACCAATATAATCCCGAAAAGTTGAATCTGAAAATTCAATTTTTCGGGTATTTTAATTGAAAAATTTATCTATGAATTTATCTATGATGGATAAACACCCATTTCACTAAAATTACAATTAAATTAGTTATTCCTAAGAGATCAATTTTTGGGATGATGCTTGAAAGTATCTGTAAAATACAAGTTATAGAAAGTTCTTCATTTTTTGCCGACCAACATTTTATATATTATTGGCATACAAATGACACGCAACTAAAAACTATTAGAGAAGTTGATTCATTATCAAAACATACAAACATTGCTATTAATAAGTGGATGCAAGAATTTTCCGAAGATGAAAGGAATTTAATAATAAATCAACTTTTTAATTTAATTGAAGAATGCGGATATACAAACATGCAGGAAATGAACAAAAATAGATTAAAATCAATCATTTCTCTTAAAAGAAAAATAGATGAAAACTCTGAAGAATATACCCTTTTATCTCAAGGCTTAAATCATTTTGTAACATTAATGGAAGATGAAATAAAAAAAACAATTTGGGATAAATTACTATTTTGGAAAAGATGAAGTTGTCGCAAAATAAATAATAAATTTTAACTATTAAAAATTTTAATTTATATAGTATCGTTATCTCAATTTTTAACTTATAAATTTTGTGGGTTCTATTTTTGACTAAAAAATTATCTCAATTTTTAGAAACTCTATTTTGTGGGTATTTTTTTAAGCAAAATTTTTATCTCATTATCAATATTTTTTATTTTGTGGGGATTTTTGATGGATTAATTATGATGATTTTCATCTATTTTATCATCTCATTTTTTCAAAATGATATTTGAGATGATTTTAATCATAAATTTCATTATCTCATTTTTAATAGTCAAATTTTTGCGATAACTTACGTGTTAATTTTCATTATCTCATTTTGAGCAATATCAGTTTTGAGATAATTTTGATAATATTATTAAAAAATGCAATATTAATATTTTAAGTTTTATAACAGAATTAAATATTTACCGAAAATTAAATTAATTTAAGAGTTGATTTTATTATTAGAGAAGCTGTTTCAAAATAAATAAAAAATTTATTTTACAACAGTTCCTCTGATATTTATTTTTTATGAATACGTTGACATCAGCAAAATTAATATATATAATGTTGTTAATAAACTAGTTTACTATAATGGAAGGAGAATATAAATGAATTCAAAAACACTTGTAAAAAATAGAACTATCGCCTCTCTCATGGCATTTATTATGCTATTTACCATGATATTTAATGTTGGAAATATAAGCACAGCTGCTGAAGTTAGTTCGCAAAATGATGAATTAATACAAAATGGAGATTTTAGTCAGACAAATGATAAATTTGGAAACTGGACAAGTAAAGCTCCTAGTAATTGGAATTTGTGGATACCAAATAGCCATAAAAATGTTCAAGGATATAAAGCTGAAGTTAATAATGAAAGTCAACTTGAAGTTTCAAGCCAATCAGATTTTAGAGCAATAGCATTTCAAAAATTCAATGTTGAAAAAGATAAAAAATATGAAATTAAATTTAATTTTCAAACAATAGATAAAAAAGGTTATGCTCAAGCAGACATAAATGAGAACAATACTAAATTAGTATTTGAAGAATTTAAGCTTGTAAATACCCAACAAAAAAATGTAAAATACATCTATACAGCAAAAAATACAGGTCAAGTTAAACTTGAATTAGAATTTGGTAAAGGCACAGGCACAATGCTAGTAGATAATGTTTCTGTGAAAGAAGTTAAAGATACTCCAATCACACCAGAAACAAACATACCTAGCACACCAGCTGACCAACCTGCTAATACCGAAACAAAAACAGAAAATAATGAAACTAAAAAAGATCCTGTCGTAGCTACTCAAGAAAATTCAAAATGTGGACTGATAAAAAATTGTGATTTTGAAAAAACTTCTAATGATAACGCTCAAAAGGATTGGACTGGAATTCAAGCTAATGACTGGCAAGTTTACATTCCTAATGATTTAAAAGAAAAAGATACATATAAATCAAAAAAATATACAGCAAAAGTAACTACTGATAATAAACTTGAACTTTCAAGTCCTGAAGATTTTAGAATGGCTGTAGTTCAAAAAGGCATTACAATTGATCCAAGTAAATTCTATGAGTTTGGATATAAAGTTGCTACAAAGGATAAGGATGGATCTGTAAGGATTAGGATTATTGAATATTATAAAAACGATAAAAATGAAGAAGCAAAAAATATGATATATTCCAAAGACCACTTTGGAACTAATTCTGAAAATGCATTTTCTAAGCAATACATTCCATCTAAAACCGCAACAAAAATAGACTTTGAAATCTGGTATGAACCAAAAACAGGAACAGCAACATTCGATGATGTTTATCTAAAAGAAATTGATAAACCTGATTTAGGAAAAACACTTAAAGAAGAATCTGAAATTAAACTTCCAGCTAATAAAAAGTATCTTGTAAGAGATTTTAATGCAGACTATAAAATAACTGATGAAAGCATTGCAAAATATAGTAATAAAGTTATTATTGCATTAAAGCCAGGTTATACAGATATTACAGTTACAAAAAATGGATCATCAAAAACAATAAAATTAACTATTACAGATCCAGAAAATAATAAATTTAAGGATAAACTCGATTTATGGGAAGAATCTGTAGTCGCAAATAAAAAATATAATGATTCAGATAAATATATGAAAGCATTAAAAGAAAAATTGGATAAAGAAGTTGAAGATATATTATCTAAAAAATCAGATGATACTGACTATAGAACATTCTGGAATGATATTGATAACTATAAAGTTTCAAGCGCTTTAACAAAATCATATAGAAGACTTGAAAGCTTAGCAAAACAAATTAATCAACCAAATTCACCATATTATCAAAAACCTGAAGCAATAAAAATGGTACTTGAAGGTATGGAATGGTTGTACAAAACACAATATAATGACGATACAAATGTAAATGGTAACTGGTGGGATTATGAAATAGGTGTTCCAAGAGCTATTAATAATACACTTACACTAATGTGGGACTACTTCCCTCAAGAATTAATAAATAAATACACAAAACCTATTAATTTGTTAGTTCCAGATCCTACAAGATTTAGAATTACAACAGGTAATCCTTTTGATGCTTTAGGCGGAAACTTAACCGATATGGGAAGAGCAAAAATTATAGCTGCATTCTTACGAGAAGATGAAAAATCTTTGAATGACACTATCAACGCACTAAAAAAACTTTATGTCCAAAGAGAAAATAAAGAAGTTGTTCCTTGTGTTCCTGGTAGCTGTGAAGGATTTTATAAAGATGGATCATATGTTGACCATACAAATGTAGCTTATACTGGGGCTTATGGAAATGTTGTATTAGATGCTATTTCACAATTATTCCCTACAATTCAAGATAAAACTGAAAAATCAGACCTAAACATCCTATATGACATAATTGATAAATCATTTAGTCCTATAATCTTTAGAGGAGATTTAATGGATATGTTAAGAGGTAGATCAATTAGTCGTGAAACCGGACAATCTCACGTTGCAGCTGGAGAAGTTGTAAGAGGTGTATTAAGAATAGCTGATGCTACTACTGATTCATCTAAAAAACAAGAACTTCTGTCACTTGTAAAATCTTGGGTTGAAAAAGACGATTTCTTCGATATTGAAAATGCACTTGCAACATATAAAGATATAGCATTAATGAATGATCTAAAAGCAAATAACTCAATTGATGGAACAGAAAAAACAAGTCTAGACGTATTTACAAATATGAATAAAATAATTTTCAAAAATATTGAAAAAGACTTCGCTATCGGATTAAGCATGCATTCTGACACAATTAAAAATTATGAATACATGAACAATGAAAATGCTAAAGGTTGGTTCACATCAGACGGTACAATTTACCTATATAATGGAGATATTTCTCATTATAGCGATAACTACTGGCCAACAGTTGATAGTTACAGATTACCCGGCACAACAGAACTTACTACAAAACTTGATGAAAGTCCTGATAGAAAAAATAATGATCCAAAATCTTATGAAGTTTTACTAAAGAGCAAATTCTCTGGTGCAACAAAATTAGATGAAAGATTTGCAACTGCAGCTATGCAATTTAATAACTTTAACGATCAATTAAAAATAAAAAAAGCATGGTTTGTAATGAATGATAAAGTTGTATTTTTAGGATCTGATTTACAAAATAATTCTTCCGATGAAGCAATTACAACAGTTGAAAACAGAAAAGTTAAATCTGGTGAATCATACAATTTAATAGCCGATGGTAAAAATGTAGAATCATTAAAAAATCAAAAGATAAATAAATTACTACTTGAAAATAGTGAAAAAAATAGAAATATTGGATATATCTTCTTAAATGGTGAAACAATAAATGCATTTAAAGCACAAAGAACAGGTAAATGGTCTGATTTAAGAAAAGATTCTGCTAATACCGAATTTACAAATAATTTCGTTACAGTCACAACTAATCACAATGATAGCAACAAAGACTATGCTTATGTAATGTATCCAAACATTTCAAAATCTGAATTTGATAAAGTTTCAGAAAATAATATAAAAGTTTTACAAAATGATAGTAAAATTCAAGCTGTAAAAGATGTTAAAAATAATGTATGGGGTGTTGTAATTTATGATGACAATACAAAATTTAAGATTGATGATAATCTAAGTCTAAAAGGAAAAGGCGTTTATACTGTAAGACTCTTAAATGATAAATACACTATTTCAGCATTCAATCCTGAAACAAAAGAATTTAATGAAAATAGTATAATCTCAAACTTAAGTAAAACATACATTAAAAAATTAAGTCCTGTAGATTATAGTACAATATTAGAACTTAAATTAAATAAAAAATCATCAAATTCAAATAAAAATATTTCTAATGGAAATAATGGTTCTGTTGGAAATAATGACAATAAATCAGCTAATATAATTAAAAATAATCAAAATATAAACAATTCCAACAATGCAAATCCAGAAACCGGAGATGATGGTAAATTAAATATTTTAGTAATTGGAATTTCTGGTATGATAGCATTATTTGTTATTAATAAAAAGAAAAATTTAATTAAATAATTTATAAAAATTGCCATAAAGTATTAGGTTACTTTGTGGCAATTCTTTTTATAAAAATCATTAAGGAATTCTTACCGAGATTCAGTCTTTTACAATATTCCCTTTTTCAATATTTTCCATTATTTTTGCATAAATAAATTCGTAAATTTCTTCACTTACTTCTTTTATCAGTGAAGCTCTGGCTAAAACTTGAGAAAGTTTAACATTTCCTTCTTTCCATGTTCCTCCATTTTCTGAAAAAATATTGCTGATTAAAGGCTGCAATCTATCCATAGCATTAGCATATATTGCTTCTGATGTAGTCTTTTCTTCAAATTCTAGCCATAAATTTTCAAGCATTTTTGCTTCAGAAATATCTAAATGAGATTTCAATTTAGACATTGCTTCCAATTCTCTGTTCTTTTTATCTTTATTTGCATTTACATCAAAAGCAAATGTATCTCCAGCAAATATTTCCACTAAATCATGAATCAAAAGCATTTTTATTACATGATTTACATCAATTTTATTCTTAGAATATTTTTCTAAAAACATTGCCATTGTAGCGATATGCCATGAATGTTCAGCATCATTTTCTCGTCTATCTTCACCGATAATTTTAGTTCTTCTATATATTTTCTTCATATTTTCTAATAAAAGTATGAATTTCAAATCTTGTTCAAACGCCATTTCTCCTCCTAATAATCACTTAATAAAATTATATCATTTTTTCTTAACATAGAAACTTTATTGTGATAAAATTATTTAGTGGAGGAAGTTATGATTTTTAAGGAAAATGACAAAATTCGCTTTCTTATTGCCGGATCAATAATAGGTATGATATGCGGATTTATGCTAACAATTTATAGATTACTTGTTGTTTTATTACAAGGAAAGATGCAAATTTTGTATACATTTGCTAGAGAAAATTTATTAAACTCAATAATTATTTTACTATTTTTAGCATTTCTTGGATTTTTAGTAGGAATGCTTACATATAAAGAGCCTATGATTGGTGGATCCGGTATCCCACAAGTTATGGGGCAAATTAAGGGATTATTGACTATTAAGTGGCAAAAAGTTTTACCTTTCAAATTTCTTGGAGGGGTAATAGGTTTGGCTAGTGGCCTTACTTTAGGTAGAGAAGGTCCTTCAGTACAAATGGGTGCAAGTATTGGGCAAGCATACGCAGAATTAGGGAAAAGTAAAGATGAAGATTCAAAAATTTTAATTTCAGCAGGAGCTGCAGCAGGATTATCAGCCGCATTCAACGCACCAATATCAGGAATATTATTTGCTTTAGAAGAACTACATCATAGTTTTAATAAATATGTATTTATTGCAGTTACTTCTTCTTCAATATTCGCTAACTATATATCCGGACTTATATTAGGTGTTGAACCTGTAATTAATTTAGGAAAAATGAGTAGGCTTAGTCCATCATTATATACATATTTAATATTAATGGGTTTGATAATCGGACTATTAGCACCGATATTCACTCTATCCATTTACAAATTAAAAGATTTATATGATAGCATGCCTTTACCAAAATATATACAAGTTATTATTCCATTTGTATTGACCGGGATTGCAATCATACTATTCCCTCACGCATTTGGTTCGGGAGAGCATTTTATATTTTTACCAATAGAACACAATGCTGATGAATTTAGAATTTTTGAAATTTTATTTGCGAAATTCATACTTCTAATTATTGCATTTTCATCAGGAATGCCAGGAGGAATATTCCTACCAATGCTTGTATTAGGATCATTAATTGGAAATGCATTTGGACAATCCTTAGTAATGCTTGGGATAATAGAAAGCAATTACATTGTCCTATTTTCTTCAATTGCTATGGCAGCAAACTTTGCAGCTATAGTACGTTCGCCATTAACCGGTATTATACTATTATTGGAATTAACTGGATCATTCACATTCTTCCTTCCAATTTCAGTAGTAGTTTTAACCTCATACATGGTTGTAGAATTAATGAATTTAAAACCTATTTACTCAGGTCTTTTAAAAAAAATGTACGCAAAAATTAATAACTAAAATAAATTATAAAAATATTTCAAAACAAAAGTCCTATGACTTTTGCAGTAAAAGTTGCAAAAGTCATAGGACTTTTTGTGTAATCAAAAATATTCCTACTAAAATCTGAAATATTATAATCATCGGTATCCCTAAAATAAATTTTTTATTTTTAGTCTTGTGTCTAATTAATTTCATTGTAACGTACATAATTATTGATCCTCCAAGAGCTGAAATCAATAAAAGTACACTTTCCCTAACTCTATTTCTAGTGAAATACTTACTTGCAGTCTTGTCATAAGCTGTGACTAAAATTGCAAGTAAATTTATGACAAATAGATAATATAAAATGTAGGGGTGCATTATAAAACTCTTGTGAATGTCTTAGTAATGTCTTGAGGTCTTGTAATTGCAGTACCTACAACAGCACTATCTACTTTGCAATATTCATAGACTTTTTTCAAGTCTTCAGGAGTGTTGATTTTACCCTCTGCAATTACGAAAGCATTAACATTTTCAACAATTTTCTTTGTAGTTTCAAAGTCTGGACCAACCAATTTTACCGAATATGGAGTATATCCAAAAAGTGTGGTGGATACAATATCGAATCCCATTTTATCAGCTTCGATACATTCTTCATAAGTTGAGCAGTCTGCCATTGCAAGTCTGCCATTATCATGAATTATTTTTAGTAAATCTTCTAGTTTGTCACCATTTGGACGAGGTCTTGGAGTTGCATCAAGTGCGATAATTTCACATTTTGTTGTAAGCAAATCTTCCACTTCTTTTCTACTTGCAGTAATGTGAATTGGTGAATCGGGATATACTTTTTTGATAATCCCTATGATTGGCAAATCTATAACTTTTGAAATTTCATTAATATCTTCAACTGATTGAGCTCTTATTCCTGCTGCACCACCTTGCTTTGCAGCTAGTGCCATTCTCCCCATAATAAAGCTAGAATGTAATGGCTCTTCAGGAAGTGCCTGACATGAAACAATTAACTTTCCTCTTAATTTTTCTAACATTTTTACTCCTATTAGTCTTCCAAGCCCATCATGTTGCTGATTTCATTTTTATATAAAATTGCCTTAGCACCATAAATTGCTTGCAAACCACCTTTAACATCTAAAACAGCTGTAGCACCTATTTTCTTCAAGGATTCCTTATCAACTTTTTCAGAATCTTTTATACTTACTCTAAGTCTTGTAATACATGCATCAATATCCTCTATATTTTCAGCCCCACCCAACGCTTCTAAAACTTTAACAGCTTCATCATGAATTGAAGATTTACTTTGAACTGTAATTTCTTCATCGTCTGATTCTTCACCTCTACCAGGTGTCATAATATTGAATTTTGTAATAGCAAATCTAAATGATAAATAATACAATGCCGCCCAAATTAAACCAAATGGAATTTGTAATAACCAATTTGTCTTTGCATTTCCTTGTAAAATACCAAATAAGGTAAAGTCGATTACCCCACCTGAGAATGTGTTACCAATGTTAATATTGATTAAATCAGCTATTAAGAATGATACCCCATCCAAGAATGCGTGGAATACATATAATAAAGGTTGAACAAATAAGAACATAAATTCAATTGGTTCTGTAATACCTGTGATGAATGATGTTAAAGCAACACCTAAAAATACACCTGTATATTTCTTTCTCTTTGAAGGCGCAACACAGTGATACATTGCCAAACATGCTGCCGGCAAACCAAACATCATTGTTGAAAATCTTCCTGCAAAGAATCTTGTACCTTCTGTAAATAATCCAATATGATTTGGATCTGCTAATTGTGCAAAGAATATCTTTTGAGCACCAGCAATTTGTGCCCCTTGAACCATTTCAACACCACCTAGTTCTGTATACCAAAACAATGGATAAATCATGTGGTGTAACCCTACAGCTCCACAAAGTCTCATTAAGAAACCATAGAAGAATGTTCCAATTGGTCCTAATTTCGCAATGCTATGTCCTGAAGATATTAGCAATCCTTGTAGTGGTGGCCATGCTAAATAGAAAAATACCCCAATAAATATTGAAACGAATGATGTAGCAATTGGCACAAATCTTGACCCACCAAAGAACCCTAAAATTTGTGGTAATTGGATATTGTGATATTTATTATGTAAATAAACTGCGACTAACCCCACAAATATAGCTCCTACAACACCTGTATCTATGCTCTTGATTTCTGGATTAAAAATTGAAATAAGTACAGCAATTGTACCATTCATGATTAAGAAACCAACTGCCCCTGCCAATGCGGCAACACCCTTTTCTCTCTTAGCCAATCCAACCATTAAACCTATACATAGTAATAATGCTAGATTGCTAAATACTACAGCACCCGCAGCATTCATAACTTTAAATATTGCTTGCAACGCCTGATTTTGTAAAATAGGATAAGCCTTTACTGTTGCTTCGGCTGTAAATGCCCCACCAATACCTAGTAACAACCCAGCAGCTGGTAGCAACGCTATCGGCAACATAAATGCTTTACCTATTTTTTGTAAATACTTAAACATAATTTCCTCCTTCTATATTTTTGTTAATTATATTATATCATCTCAAAAATAAAAAATCTGTAATATTTCTACTACAGATTCTTCTCTTTTAATTCACTATTAATTTTTCTTATTTCTTTTCTCTTTTTATAAATATACCAAAGTAAAATTAATATAAATAATACAGAAATAATCAAATATATCTTGTAATTATCCTTTGGTTTTGCATCATTAATAATACCATCATCAATTGCAGCAACATATGGAACACGATGCCCTCTAACTAACAATCTATGTGAATTTATCATATATGGTGTACAAGTTAGTAATGTAACATAATCCTTATTTGGTTGAACTAAAACAGGTTCAAAATTTGTAGGCTCTACAGTTAAAATTTGATCTACTTCATAAGCTAATACTTGATTTAGTACATGAATGTAAAATTTATCCCCCTTTTTCATCTTATCCAAATCAGTAAATAACTTTGCCGTAGGAAGCCCACAATGCGCAGTTATTACTGAATGAGTATTTTCTCCCCCTACAGGAAGAGATGTACCTTCCAAATGACCTGCTCCTTTTTGTAAAATACTTTCTGAAGTACCTGCATAAATAGGTAAACTTTCCCCTATTTTTGGTATATCAATATAACCTATTTTCTCTTGAACTTTCAACATATTTGCATAAGCTTTAACCCCTTCCTCTTTTTGTTTTTTAGAATAAGGGTCAACTAATGTTGAAGTCTTCAATGTTGAGTTATATGCCCTCGCCAACTCCAAACGCTTTTCTATATCTTTAGCGTCCATTTCACTAATTTTTCGATTAAATTTTCTAATTTCCTCATTCGCTTCTATTCTGTAATACCACTGAGAAATAAAAGGATAACTTGAAATCATCAAGCCCAATACAAATAAGAAATAAAATATTATCTTTCTTTTATTCGCTTTCTTCATTTGATACTACCTCATTGGAATTTTCTAATTTTTCAATATTTTCATTTAATAATTTTAATTTCTTTTCAGCTTGTTTTTTCTTTTTTCTTAATAAGAATATTAATATAATCAATATAAATATTAATAACAATGATCCATAGAATAAATATCTATACATGTGGCTTGCTGCCTGCTCTGCAATAACCTTTTCTTCTACCGCTGGCACATATGGTACTCTGTGGCCTCTAACCAACAATCTATGAGTATTTATCATAATTGGTGTGCATGTCAATAATGTAGCATAATCATGCCCCGGAGAAATCAATAAATCAGAAAAATTAGATGGATCTATAACTTTAATCTGATCTACTTGATAAGCCAATGTTTCCTTAATATTATGAATGTAGAATTTATCACCAATTTCAAGACTCTTCAAATCTGAAAATAATCTTGCTGTTGGTAATCCACTATGTGCAGTAATAACAGCATGTGTACTATTTCCTCCAATTGGAAGTGATGTCCCTTCTAAATGACCCGCTCCAATCTGAAGCACAGTTTCTGTAGTACCTGCATAAATAGGAATATCAGTATCTATTTTAGGAATTTCTACGTGACCCATTCTCTCATGGATTTCTAACATTCTCGCATATTCTTGACGACCTTCCCTTTTCAACTTTTTGTCATAAGGGTCATGATCAACATTATTTATAAGAGAATCATTGAATGCTCTAGCTAATTTCATTCGTCTATCAACTTCTTCGTTTGATAAGTTTTTCTTTTCATTGTCAAAATCTTTAATCTGTTCATTCGCTTCTATTCGATAATATATTCTTGAAATTATTGGATACGATAAAACTAATAATCCTACCAAAAATATAAACATGATTATCAAATTTGACACTAATTTTTTTTTCTTTTTTTTCACTATATTTTCCCTTTTTTATAAATTTACATATTTATATATTATACCATAAAACATAGGCAATGACTATATTACAATAATGTAATCATTTTCTATTCACATTTTTTTTAATTTATAATAATTGTACAAGAATAAATTAGGGAGAAAACTATGAATAATTTATTTAGCAAATCAACACTTAGACACGTTGAAATTATAAAATTGCTACATATGTATTCAAACACTGTAAATAAAAACAAAATATTAATTGAATTGGATATCAAAGACTCTACAATAAAAAAAGATATTGTAACTATGAATCAGATATATTAAGACATTCTTACTATTCATTGGAAGAATTGGCAAATCATTCTTACTTGAGTGTTTCAACCACTTATAGAATTATAAATAAATTCAATACAATTTCTAAAAAATATTACGGATTTGAAGTTGATACAAAAAATCTTGATTTCAAGGGTGATGAAAGAAATATAAGAAACTTTTTTGTTCAATTATTTAAGGAAAAATACGCCTATAGAAAATGACCATTTAAGAAAATTGAAAGATCCAGTTTTCAAGATATGATTGTAGAATTTTACAATATTAACAATGCAGAATTTGTATATTTTTTATTGGAAGTTATGTCTCTTGTCTGCGCTGTAAATTTCACAAGAATAAAAAACAAGGGATTTGTAATAAAAAATCTAAATAAAGATAATATTGATTCAGACTCATTGCAAAGGTACATAAACTCTAAACCTTTTAATGACTTTTTTAATAAATTTAATACAGAATTAAATGAAGATAACTTGATTGAACTATTTTACAATTAATTGGGTAAAGACTTAGTCTTCACTTTTAAGGAAATAATTGAGAAATCTAAGCATGTACAATCAATTTCTACTTCATTACTAAAAAGTTTAACAAAAACAGATAGAATAAGAAAAAAATTCCATCTAAATCTTGAAAATTTAGATGAATTAATCATTCGTATTCACAACGGAGCAATTTTATATAATAGCAATATAAACATAAACTATATCGTATATAATAGAAATGATTTTTACGTAACACAAATAAAACAAGTATTTCCAAAGTTTAGTAAAGAAGTTGAGGAATACACTCAAAATCTACTCCTTCAAATAAATGGAGTGGCCAAACCTTTTGAAATAAACCATTTGACATATATACTAATACCTACTTGGAATGATTTAATTCCTAAGTTATTTGCAAAAAAAAAGCAGATTAAAAACCTTAATACTTAGCCGCTTTAACGCTTATCATGCAAATAGTATAAAAAGTCAACTTGACCTATATTTCAAATTAATATTAGACAATCATCTTTACACAGAAAACGTACTAAATCTGGAACATGTTGAAAATATCGACTACGAACTTATTATAGCTGATTTCAATCCACCAGAAAATATAACAAAACCTTGGATTTACATTCATGAAAATCCAACCATAAAAGATTACCTTTCAATATCAGAAACTATATCACTAATGATAAATAAAAGATCGCTAATTGATAATAATAATAAGGATTATTAAATTTTTGAGAAGGTCAGTTCTAGCTTATTGTAATTTAGTTAAATAAAATCCGAGCAAAGTTGCCCTTAGGAACAACTTTGCTCGGAATTTTTATATATCTGCAAATTCAGCAACTTTTAATGCGAAAAGTTTTGCCCCTATTTACGAATATTTTACGGATGAAATCCCAATTTTTAAGACTTTTATCTGCTCTTCTCAGCTAATTTTACGGACAAAATGTCCAATTTCATTGATTTCATCTGCTTTTAGCAATCTAATTTACATTCCTACTTAAAATTTACGGACAAAAATAGCGAATACAAGCTTTTTGTCTGCTCATTCCGAAAAAAACTTCAAAATTTTACGGACAGAATCCCCAAATTTCAGATATTTGTCTGCTTTTAAATATTAAAAAAATGTAACAAAATTGACATTAACATTTTCTTCCATTTCTGGCATAATTTTATAAAGGAGGAATTATGAAAGAACTACAAATTTTGCTTCAAAAAGAAATTGAAAAGCATCTTATATATTACAACTATGTCAAAAATTACAAGCATTTACAGGGTCGATTAGTTGAATCCTCTTCTCATGGCAGGATTCAATTTTATCATGAATACTTTGATAAAAATATTAAAAAGAAGGTTAGAAAGTATCTGAAGAAAAATGATAAATTAATCCCTAAATTAGCCCAGCAAGAATATATTCAAGAAATACAAAACTATCTTGAGCAATTACTCGAAAAATTATCTAGCACTTACAGTTTTATATCCAACACCAATATCGACCACATCTATAACCAACTATCCAAAGAAAAGAAAAAATTGATAACTCCAATAGTTACACCATATAAACAATTTAAAGATGAATGGTTAAACAAACCATATACCAAAAAGCCTTTTACCAACAATACCCCATTAATTTTAACAAACAGAAAGGAGCGAGTGCGTTCAAAGTCAGAAAAGATCTTGGCAGACTATTTTGATAGAATGAATATTCCTTACAAATATGAATGCCCCATTAAAATCGGAGAAATTAACTTTAATCCGGATTTTACATTTTTGAATCCGGTAAATAACAGAGAAATTTATTGGGAGCATTTTGGCATGATGGATAATCCAGACTATGTAAAAAATTTTGTTGACAAAATAAACATCTATTATAAAAATGGGATTATTCTTGGACAAAATTTACTTGTTACTTTTGAAAATACTAATTCCTATATCGACAATGAAATAGTAAAATTGCTTGTAAATAAATATTTAATATAAAAAATAGGAGAGTTACAAAATCTGTAACTCTCCTATTTACTATTTACCATTCTTCCTCTTAACTACATACAATATCACAAATGAACCAAGAGCTAAGATACCTAAGATTATATAAATCATAATTCCCCTATCTCCTGTCAATGGTGGTGTAGGTGGAACATCTTTTTTGTTTTTTATTACCAATACCTTATTGCCTGAATCCTTGTTAACCTCGAAATCAATTGGATTTGTAGATAAAATGTATCCAGATGGTGCTTTAACTTCCTTAATTTGATATTTTCCATAAGGAGCGTTTTCTAGTACAAATTTGCCATCAGCACCTGATTCTAACACAACATTGTGTCCATTTTGTAAGAATGGCACATAAATACCATTTTCTAGCTTATAAATTTCAAACTTTGCACCGGATAGTCTTGTTTGCTCTGCATCGTCAGAAATCTTTAAGAATTCATATCTTCCTATTTCAGGTTTTATATTTTCAACATTAATTTCAACCAATGAATCAGAATTAATTGTAAATTCAACATTTGGATTTTTAACTAAATATCCTTTTAAGGCTTCAACCTCCCTAAAAATATATTTTCCAAAAGGTAAATTAATTACATTGATTTCCCCTTTTTTATCAGTATAAAGTGTTAGATCCTTTTTTCCATTTTCATCATATTGATATCCAGCAATCAATGGAACGCCTATTTCTTTACCATCTTTTATTTCGTATAGCTTAAATCCAACATGTGACAATTTGTTTCCGTATTGATCGGACTTTATTAGTCTTACCCTTCCATTTTCAAAAGGAATTATTTTATGTTTATTAAATACCTCTACTTTCTCACTTTTTCTTGATGAAAGTTCAGCAACAAAACTAGAAAAATACTTAAATTTCCTTGTTTCCGCCACACTTCTAAAGTAGTATAATCCATCCTTAATTCCACTTATTGAGATTTTACCATCTTCATATTTTCCAACCGCCTCATATGATGGAAACGTACTATCAAGTTGTACATCACTCATCTTGTACAACTCGTCGCCTAACTTTACCCTATCATCAGAAACACTATATTTTCTTGATAAATCCCAATATTTATATGTTCGAGCTTTTTCATTTTCAGTAAGAATGTTTTTTACTTCATTATCATTTCCAACATGTATTTCTAATAGTACGCTTTCAGCAAATGAATTATTAGCATTAAAAGTTAATACTAAAATCAGTATGAATGCTACTATGCTACGTATAAATTTGATTTTATTTTTAAACATTTTTTCTCCTATACTTATCTTATATTTGATATTCATTAAAATATCTTTTACCAAATATCAAATATAAGATACGTACTGAGCCATACCATGTATGGCTCGGTATCTTATCTAATTTTTATTAAGCTTCTACTTCTTGGTTATTTTTCTTCAATGCGTAGATTGCTCCACCCATGATGATTAAACCAGCTACTGTAAAGATGATTGTACCAATACCACCTGTTTGTGGGATTGAAACTTTCTTGTTGTTTACTCTTTGAGCTCCACCTGTTGTTCCTGTAACAGATTCACTTCCTTCATAAGCAACTCCACCTTCAGCAGCGCTGTATGTGCCCTTTTGAACATTGAATTGGAATGATTGTCCATCTGTCAAAGCATATCCTGCAGGAGCTTTAATTTCTTCTAAGTTATAAGTTCCAGCTGCTAAACCAGTGATTTCAAATTTACCTTGTTCATCAGATACAAGTTTAACAACATTTGCTTCGTCTTTAGAATTAACCCATTCATATAAATCAGATGCTGCTATTACAGCTGCTTCATATTTTTCTTGTAATTCTTTAACCTTTTCTTCTACAGCTATTTTTCCTGTTAGCTTAGTTTGTGTTCCATCAATTGTTGGAGTGATTGATAATTCAGAATCAGCAGTTTCTGGATTTGATTTTACAGCCTCGTTCCAAGCGTTAACTACTGCATCGTAGTTAGCTTTTGCTTTTTTAACTGCAGCTGCATCTTCAGTTGTAGTTGATTTGTAAGCTAAGTATTTACCTGCTCCGTTTTTAACTACGAATTCAGCACCTTGTAATCTTTCGCCTGTTGAAGCGTCAGCTTTTACGAATTTTTTACCATAAGTTTCAACTTTTGGTTCAGTTGGGTTTAATGGTGTTGGGTTTTCGTTATCTTTAGTATTTGTGATTGCTGCTGATCCTGCAGTATCTGCGTTGATTGTTTCATCATAACCAGCCACACGTTCTGCGATAGTCCAGTTACCTTCTTTTAATGCTTCACCTTTGAATGTACCTGCATAAGGTCCAGTTACTTTAAATGTTATTCCATTTCCAAGGTCATAAACTGTACCATTAGTTTCTGTACCATTTAAAGCTACAGCAGCTGAAATTGTTTTATTACTTAATGTATAGGTTACATTAACACCTTTTCCAATACCATCTGACCAAGTTTTAGAAACGTTTAATTCCCCATTTTGTGGAGTTACAGGTGTTGGAGTTTTTTCTTCTGATTTATTATTTGAATATTCTAATTCAATATTATTCTTTTCTGGTTTTTCTACTACAGCATTACCATTTACAGTTGCTGAATATAATAATGTAAATTCAACTGCTTGACCTGCTGCAGTTTGGTCTGCAGGGTTTGTGATGTTAGAAACTTTTGTAAGTCCAGCATCTGTTAGTTTTAATGTGAAACCTCTGTCATCTTGAGTAATTACATAGTCAGGAGTATGTCCTTCAGAAGATAGTACTAATGTTTTATCATCTCCATAAGTTGTGGAAATTGTTAAATCCTTATTAAAAGTTAAACCATTTGACATAGTATCTTTCCAATTTAAAGTTTTATATCTTGAGCCAGCGTCAACTTTAGTTTTTACTTCGTAAGGTACTTTAGTTCCTAAAGTTGCGTTTACAGTTGCTTTTTCTACTTGATAGTTAGCGTATTGAGCACCTGCATCATCATTATTTTGATTATCTAATGTTACAGGTAATCCATGTGTTTTTTGGAAGTTCTTATCAATTTCTGGTTTTTCTTCAGTGTTTTTAGGATAAACGTGAGCTTCTTTTACTACACCCTTGTCATTTACTAATGGTAAAGTGATAACTACTGGTACAGCTTTAGAGTCAGCTAATACAGATCCATCTTGATTCTTATAAGTTGATTTTTCAGTAACCTCAACGATTCTGTATTCAGTCGCTTTGTCTTGAGGTAAGTTTGTTGTATCTAATGTTAAACCATCTATATTTGTTAATCCTCCTAGAGCTTGCTCAACTGATTCAACAACACTACCTCTTTGATCAATCCATTGACCACCTTTGTTTTGGAATGCGAAGTATACGCCAGCTATAGCTTTTGAACCAGTACCAAAGTAGCTTTCAATACCTTTAATTTGGTTACCTGTATACTTAGTTCCATCAAGTCCTTCTTTTCCTGGAAACTTAGCGTTGTCAAAATTTGTTTTTGTTTGTAAAATCTTGTGTAAAATTACTTTGTTTGTTTTTTCTTCTTCAGCTTTTGTTACAGGTGCCACAAAAGCAAACACCATTACAAAAGCAAGTAATATTGCCATGATATTATTTTTCTTCATTATTTTTCTCCTTGTTTTATATATTTTTTTTCTTTTAAGTTGATTTTGATTTCAACTTTATTTTAGCTGTTAAGCTAAGTGTTAGTTGGTGGGCCTCCTAGGAAGCCCATGCTATTTTCTTCTACTTTTTGAGATTGTTCTCATTTTTCAAAGTTAGCAAATTCCTAGTCAGCCTCACCCCCTTTGAAGTTATATATTTTTTTATTTCTTTTTAGTTCGATATATGCTATCGACATTAAAACTATACCAGTCATCATGTATGGAAGACTGCCATAGGATCCTGTTGAAGGATATACTGTTTTTTTGTTAACAACAATAAGTTGAAGATTTCCAGCTTGTTTGCTGTTTACAATCTTAAATAGTTCATTTTCTTTATTATTTATTGTACCCTCATTGCTTATGGTTACAGTTCCATCAGAATTTACTTCAACTTTCCATACAAAATTAGAATTTAAGATATATCCCTTTGGAGCTTTTGTTTCCTTTAGATAGTAAGATCCTTCTGGAAGATTTACAAAATGAGCTTTACCTTGCTTATCAGTTTTAACAGTATAATCTTCATTTTTTCCCATAGTATTTTCTACGACTATTATATTTTCACTTTCATCCTTTACTATCTTTACTGGTATTTTTGCATCTTTATCCTTGTAAAGTGTAAACTCTGCATTTTCTAAAGTATTACCGTCAAAGCTTTCTGATTTCTTCAAAATTTCGAACTTTCCAAAGACTTTCTTTTCTTTTTTATTTACAATTCTATAAATATAATCTTTAGATTCTTTTAGACTAGTACCATTATAAGTTTTCACGTCTACTATTTGACCATTATCATTAACCATAAAGGTCGCTACAATTTTATTATCTGGTGAAGTATATCCTTGAGGTGATTTTATTTCTTTTACAGTATATGACCCAGGTAATAATTTTTCATATTTTATCATGCTACCAGATTTTTCAGAACCTGAAACTTCCTTATCATTATTAAATAATTTAAAACTTGCTCCTTCTAAAGAATTTCCTTGCTCATCTACTTTATAGAAAGTAATTTCATTTTTGAAGTTTTTGAAAGTTATTTCTGGATAAATCTTTTCTTGATTCTTTTTATTTATAACTTTTATCTTCGTATTGTTTTCTATTATCTCTGTATTATCAAGCTTGGAAGAAGTGTTTTGTATATGCATAGTTCCATCTGAATTTTTTGTTAAATACAATTTCCATGTATTATTTGTTTTTTCATATCCTTTAGGTGCTCGTTTTTCTGTTAAAGTATAATATCCATTTGTAAGACCAGCGAACACTATACTTCCATCACTCAGTGTAGTTTGTGTTTTACTGTAACTTGAATCATCTTTACTTAAAATAAATGTCGCTCCCTCTAAGGATATATTTTTTTCATTTACTTTCAATAGTCTTATGTGACCTAAATTTTGTCCTTCAGCTACACTATTACCACTATATAGTTGTGCTTGTCTCCAATAACTAACTATTGGATTTGGATTATTTGTTGAGACTTTTAGTGAAGATGTTACTTTCATTGAAAGATAATTTATATCAAACAAACTTATATCTGTTACTTTTACAATATACGCCGTTGAATCCTCTAATGGAATAACATCTATGCTTCCATCGTAGTTATTATTAATCCTACTTTGAACTGCATTTTTTAGATCCATCAAATCTGGACCATAAGAAGATGGCATTCCTTCTCCTCCTAACGGACCTGATGTTTTAAACACTTTAATTTTAGCATTAGAAAAATCAATTTGTTCTGAATTTATTCCTATTACAGGGTTACTAATGCCATATTTACTTGCGTATACATATAGGACAAGTTTATTATTTTCTTTATCAAAGTAAAACTTATTTCCTACAGCGTTATATTCTCCAGATTTATATTTAGTATATCTAATTGCAAATTCACTTGATCTTGATTGCTCTTTTCCGGCAATAGTATTTGTAAATGTAAGATTTGTATCTTCGGATACTTTATCTGCGTTTATAAATACCGGTCTTTCCATATATGCAAATATATTTTTAATATTTTTAACAGCATCAGTCATTTTATAAGTAAATACATATTGACCGTTTTCTATTGTTGTTTTAATATGTGATGCTATTTCTGTACCATTATATACAAAAGGTTTTTGAGTTTTGTCAGCTAAAGCTATACCTTTCATATCTAAATTTTTGTCAAGTTTTACTGTGAATGTATCCCCTTCAATCACATCTTGTGGAAATGATAAAATAGCATCCATAAACAATACTTGACCTAAAGAAGGATCAACTATTGTGAATGGTTGGTTCTTTTTATATAACTTATATCTGCTCACATCAATTCGTCCATCAAGATTCATAGGACTTGTCCTTGACTTAGATTCATCTATGTCAATATTTGGTTTTGTGATATTTCCTTCTATTTGATATTTGTCTGGTGTGTATTTATCAGCATCTACAATGAAAGTATTTCCATCTTTTTGTACCACCACAACAAATTTTCTTTGATCTTTAATGTAACCGTCTGGTGACTTTGTTTCTATAAGGTCATAAGTTCCAGGTGGAAGATTACTAAATTCAACTTTTCCACCTATCGACTTTTTAATTTGATCCCGGAAGTTTTCCTTGACCTTATTACCTTCTGGAAGATTTTCATTATTGCCATAAGTCATCTTTTTAGTAAGCTTAAATTCAGCATTATCTAGTGGTTTATCACTTTCATCTGTTTTATTTATTGTGAACTTTCCATATTTAATATCTTCTTTTTCATTTTTAACTTTTAAAGGTTCATTAGTTTTTATATCTACTAAAATATATGAAAGATCTTCTTTAATTTTTTCTACAAAATTAAAAGGGGATTGAAGTTTAAACTCTACTAGTTTATCAAGTATTTCATCTCGTTTTTCTGTTTGACCATTGTAAATTTCGTCTAAAGAACTTCTTAAATTTTTCGCTTCTTCTTTACTATATAAGTTATATATGCTACTAATATTTTTATCATTTAATTCTTTAAATCTTTTATTAAAATTACTTCCATCAACTTTACCATCCCAAATTAAGAAAATAATATTTCTATCTTCATTTAAGTTGTTTGAATTTATAATTTCAGTTGCTTTTTCAAAACCTTCATCTAACCATGAATTATATAGTCCAAAAGTATGTTTTTCCGGTCGATTAAAATCTATTCCAATTTCAACTTCAGAATATTTAGTTGATTTTTTATTAAAACCATGGCCAGAATTAATAGTAAAAACTTTACCTTTAAGGCCTTCTATTGATTTTATTTGATCATATATGTCTTTTGCATTATCATTATATTCCTTAAAAGATATAGGTTTTGAAGAATCTTCCATTATGAAGAATAAATTAGTTCTTACATTGTCATCAGAACTAATCGTTTCAAAAACTTTTTTATTTCCTTTTTCATCAACAACAATCTTCCATTTTTTATTTGATTTTTTATATCCAAATGGTGCTTTTGTTTCTTCTATTATATATGTGTCTGGTTTTAAGTTATCAAATATAACTTTTCCTTCATTATCGGAAGTTTTTTCAACTGTAATTTGTGGTTTTGAGACTGATTTTATGCTAAATACTGCATCTTTTAATTTTTTATTTTCATTATCAGTTTTCAATATCTCAAACCTAGCTTTTACTTCTTTTTTTTCATTTTCAACATTTAATTCCGGTGGAGTGTAAGTACCTGATCCTTGGCCAGAAGAAGAACTTGTTACTATACCAACTCCCTTAGATATGTAATCTCTTAGACTAGAGTTGGAAAGAGCGGAAAATTGGAATAATACTGATTGCTCTCGATTATTTTCCAAAAATTTCATATCACTTTCTACTTTTATTAGATATGGAGTATTTCCTATAGTTCCTAAATTAATTTCAACTCCAGCATTAGGATAAGACCAACTACCTTTTTCTTTGAAAGTAGTTATATATCCTCTATCAATCTTTTCAAGTCTATCTTTCTCAAATATGACTGCGTCTGAAAGTTTAGAACTATCTATGTATTTATAGATAGATATTTTAGTTTTTCCAGATTGTATATCAGCCATGTTAAAACCATATTTTGCTTCAGCATAAGGAAAAACAGAAACAATCGTATTATTTGATAAATTGCGTCTATCAGGATTCACATATATAAGTTGTGTATATTTACCATTTTGGTCATTTGTATATGAATACGAAGTATCCATATTTAAATATCCATCTTTGGATCTATTTCTGTCTGGATATTTAACTTGATAATTTTGTAAAATTGATTTTTGTCCAATTTTTACATCAAAATTATAATTCCCATTATTTTTAGCAACATTTTGATTTACTGCATGATTTAGTGTCAATCTCATTTCTAAATTATCTGCGCCTGTCACATAATCAGTGAATACATAATATATTTTTTTGTTTGTTCCTTTATCTATATTAATGTCAAATCTAGGCTTAGCTATTACTCTACCATCTGATGAATAGATAGATGGATAATTCATCTTATCTGGTTGAGCAAAGTTATAGTGAAGTGTATCTGACTCTTCTAGTATAAAATAATCTCCAGGATTCGCCTTACCATTTAATTTCAGATTCATATTTATATTTATAAAATCTTTTCCTGACCCTATATTCAAAATATTTTCATCAGTTGTCATACTACCTGTTAAATTTATATTTTCACTTAAATCATCACCTAAATAATTTTCATTTTTATCTATGACAAATCCTAATTCACTTATAAATGTTCTACCTGCTGAATTTACATATACTTGCCATTGTCGATTTGATTTTTTATATCCATCAGGAGCTTTAGTTTCTGTAAGAGTGTATTCCCCTTGAGGGATATCTGTAAATTCAAGATGACCATCTTGTGATTTTTTTGTTTGTGTCCACTCTGAATTTTTACTCTTTAATGTAAATTCTGCATTAGAAAGTTTTATTTTATTATCTTTATCAAACTTGTTAATACTAAATTTACCTAAGACTGGTGACGGTTTTTTCGGATTATCTATAAAGATTTTTTCAGATTCTTTTTTTACTAAATCTCCATCTATCGATAAATTACCTTTATTATCAACTACAACTTTTGCAGTTTTATCTGTTTTTTGATAGCTATTAGGTGCTTTTGTTTCACTTAGAGTGTATGTGCCTTGAGGGATATCTGTAAAATTTGCCTTACCATTACTATCTGTTTCTTTTTCTTGATTAAAAGTCCCAGATTCATTTTTTAAGATAAATTTAGCCTTCGGTAATTTAATACTACTTCCTTGTTCACGTTTAATAATTTCTAAGCTAGCGGTAATAGGTTTATCATTAATTTTATAACTTATAAAATTTTGGAATCTTTCGTTATTAACAGGACTAAAAACACGAATATTTACTCTTTCATAATCTTGTGGTTTAACATTTTGAGATTCACTATATATCTCATCCATAGCAACTTTAAGTTTTTGTTGATCGTATGAATTAGCTATACGTTTATTTACTGTACTATAATAAGTGTCGTTATCTGTATATCTCCAAATCACACCTTGAATCATATAGTAAAGAGTTTTTTCTGCTTTTGCTCCAGTTATTGTTCTACCTTTCAGTAAGCTTTCTTTATTTGTTTCAGCATAGTAAATAGCCTGCTTAATTTTTTTTATTAATTCTACATTATTATGATTTTTACTTTTTATTAAAGAACTAAGTTTGTCCAAAGTAGTTTCTTCAAATGGATATTTCGTACTAAAAGTAGGGAATGTTTTGTCAGTATTTATACAAAGAGCTTTTTCAGCTTGACCATCTTTATCTTCAATAGTTAAATATCCATCTACAGAGATAAGTCCTCTATATTTTGCTTCTTGACCACTTTGCGGTTTCAAAGAAATTGTCCTCTTTAGTGTTTGACCAATAGGTGAATTATATGTTAATGTCATTGTATAGTCATTATTCTTTTTACTTGTGCTTGTGATAATTTTGTACTCCCCACTTGGTACTCTACTTGACAAGGTGAAATTATAATATAAATTCCTACCATTTAATTTTGGCCCAAATTTCGTTTCCTGTTTTTCTACTGTTTGATTATTGCTTAGCCTAACATCAATTTTAGTATTTCTAATTGAAACATTAGATGCCTTGATAGTCCATGTAATTGTATCTCCTTGAAGCTCACCTTTTGCTTCAACTTGCCCACGACCTATTACTATTGGTACAGCACTATCCCATATACTAATTTTTTGTTCATTTGCAAAAATATTTAATGGTATGCTAAGCATAAAAATAAGACTGGCTAAGAAAAGAGCTATAGTTTTTTTTGCTATCCGCATTTTTCCTCCTTGAGTTATTTGTTCAATTTTTAAAAAGATTTTTAACTAAAATAATTTAAAAATCTTTATTGAATAGAAAGGTTATCTATAAAATTATATGTGTTACATTAAATAAATCTTTATCATAATTAAAACTATTATCATACATTACGTGCTTAACATGGGTAATAGTTTAAAGGTTAATCAAATAATAATTTAGATAAATTAATCTGACAACCCTTAAGAAACCGGTTTCATATTTTAAATTTAAATAAAGTTAAATTATAGAACGTAATATGTTTATTTTTTTTTTTTTTATAAATATTCGTTACACACTTTATTTATGCGTATTTTTTTTCATAACTTTAATAGCATAACATAATATTTAATAAAAATCAACTTTTAAATATTTTTACCAAAAATTAAAAATACAAGGAGAAGAAAATGATTAATATATTTACTAAAACAGTAAAACGTCAAATTAAAATATTAGAATATCTTAGTTATAATGCCAATTTGGCAGATAAAAAGTTTTTACTGGATAAATTAAAAATTAATGACCAAAAACTAAAAATTGACATAAATTGTATAAATTTATGGAAACATATGTATATGAATGAGACATACTTGATTTTGATGAAATAGAAATTTCTGGTTACGATCTAATAGTAGTAAATTTTCAAAAACCAAAAAATTGTTCAAAAAAATGGATTTAATTAAACGGAAATAATTTCTATCAAGATTTTCAAGTTATATTGAAACAATTCTATAAACTTTCTAATTTTTATATTCAAAATAGACAACCACTGTAAAATATAGGGTTTGTTGCACTTTGCAACATATCCTTTTTTATTATATTAAAATTTATTTTTTCTAGAAAATATTTTTTTGTTATTTCTAGTAGAACTGCATACATTTTTTCATCATTTTTTTCATTTTAAAACTAAATTTTTGATTAATCTCTTTAAAAAGTCTAAATAATCACATTTTTACTATTTAAATTTTTAATTTAATAGTATATAATCATTTTGTACAAGAGGTGAAATTTCTATTTTACATACTCCTAATAATATTCTAATACGAAATTTCCTCTCTTGTAATCATTTTTTTATGTGTAACACTACTTTTTTGAACAAGGAGATTTTATGATTAGATTATTCAACAAAAAAACTTGCAGACATATTGATATAATCAACTTTTTACATGCCAACCAGGACACGATAAGCATAGCTAAACTACGTGATATATTAAATGTTAAAGAATCAGTTTTGAAATCCGATATAGAATATTTAAATGCAAATTATTCCGATATACTTAGAATCAAGACGACTAGCAGCTCTACCATGAGCATACATTACATTAATAATTCAAGTATAGAGTCATTTTTTAGAAACATAATTAATAACTCAGCTATATTAAACATGGTCGAGTCCATATTTTTCAACAATTTTAATTCAGTAGATGATTTAGCTTCAGCACTTTTTACAAGTCCATCTACTATTTATAGGATGATTAATAAATTTAACATTTCATCAATAAATAAATATAATTTTAAAATTGATAAAAAATCTTTAACTTTTAGCGGAATGGAAGATAATATAAGATCATTTTTTATACAATTTTTCAAAGAAAAATATCCATTTAATGAATGGCCATTTGAAACCTTAAATCGTCATTTAATAACAAAGTCTATTATCGAATATTTTAACGTGTTTAATTCCAAATATGAATATAGTTATCTTGAAGTTATGGCATGGAATTGTGCCGTTAATATATATAGAGCAAATAAACATTTTTCACTACTTCCTTATTTAAATATAGACAAGATAAATAATTCTTCAACAACAAAATTACTAAAATCAAATATTTTAAGAAGCGCATTCAACCTTTTTGAATTAGATTTTACTGAAGAAAATATTATTGAGGTATTTTACAAAAATGTAAACGTAAATTTCGTCCATACTTTTGAAGAGTTTACCGATAAAGCAAATTATAATAAAGCAATATCAATATCTCTTCACAGAGGATTTTCCGATATATATTCTATAAAAAATAAATACAATCTTAAAATAAATAATATCGAAAAATTGATTATACGAGTTCACAATAGCGCTGTAATGTATAACAGCAATATAAAATCTAACTGTATTTTATATAATCGCTACAAAATGTACATCGACAAATTTTCAAGCCTTTATCCATACCTTGTAAATGATGTTCAAATTTATTTAAGAAATTATCTAACTACATTTAAGGGTATAATCAATGAAAATGAAGTCGAACATTTAACCTACATTTTACTATCAACTTGGGATAGCCTAATCCCTCAACTCCATAGTAAATCAACAAAATTAAACGCTTTGATTATCAGTAGGTTCAATTCACTGCATGCATACAATATAAAAAATCAACTAGATTTATTCTTTTCATATTTTTTAGATACAACTTTATTAGAAAATAACGTTCTGCAAAATGACAGCATATACAACCAAAAATATGACTTTATAATCGCAGACTTCATACCAAAAAATAAGCAAAATAAAAAGTGGATTTACATACAGGAAATCCCTTCTGCCAAAAATTATTTAGAATTAACAAAAATGATAGCAGAAATCTTAGACAGTAAAGGATTTGATGTATAAATTTTTAATTTCACATAAACATAAAAATAGAGAATTAGAAATTTTGCTATCTAATTCTCTAAATATCTTATTTTCTAAAAATTAATTATTTTTAGTTCTTTTCTTAACAACAACCATTCCGCCTAATGCAACTACCGCTACAACAGCCATAATTGCATATGTCATGATGCCGCTATCTCCTGTTTCCGGATTTGTTGTACCTGTACTTTGTACTTGAGTATCTGTATTTTGTTGTGACCCTTGTGCAGGTGTACCTATTGCACTTCCTGTATTTCCTACTTCAGCTATTTTCTCGCCTTTAACAAATACGAATGGTGAGAATGTAGCTGACTTGAACATTACTTTTTGCCCATCAACTTTAACATCTTTAACTTCGTCAACACCATTTTCCCCAATGTGGAATACTCTTAATGTATCTTTATCTGCTAATTTTAATGATTTTAATTCTAAAGATACATCGATTGGTGAATCGAATTTAGTTACCCTTTGTCCATCATTGTTTACAAAGTTAATTTCTTTAATTTCAGTTTCAAATCCACCTTTGTATTCTTCAGATAATAAATCAAATAAGTCTTTTGAAACTTCTTCTAGTTTCTTGTTGATGTCTTCTACTCCTAAAGTATACTTTTTAGCTTCTGAATTTAATTCAGTTTTTATAGCAGGTGTTAATGAAACCCATGGAATTACAACTGATTTTTTATTTGAATTATCTTTTAGTTTTTCTTCTAACTCTTTGAGTTTTCCATTTAATGTTTCTTCTGCATCTTGTTTAGCTTTTTCTGCATCTTGTTTTTCTTTAGCTAATTTTTGAATTTGTGCTTCTAATTCTTTAGATTTTTCTTCGGCTTCTTTTTCTTTAGCAGCCAATTCTTCTTTAACTTTTTTAGCTTCTGCTTTTAATTTTTCAATTTCAGATTTTAAATCTGAGATTGCTTTAGCATTAGCTTCTTTTTCAGCTTCTAGCTCTTTAACTTTTTGGTCTTGTGCTTGTTTTTCAGCTTCTAGTTCTTTAACTTTTTTATCTAAAGCTTCTCTTTCTTCTTTAAATCTTTTTTCTTCCGCTTCTTTTTCAGCTTTAATTTTTTTCTCTTCAGCTTCTGCTTCTTCTTTTATTTTCTTTTCCTCGGCTTCTTTTTTATTGAATTCTTCAAGAGCTTTAGTATAAAGATCTTCTAAATCTTTTTCTTCTACTACTTTAGCTTCAAGGTTAGATGATGCTACTTCTAAAATAGCTGCATTTAAATCCTCTAATTTTTCATCTAATTTTTCTTTTGTTAATCCTGAACCATTCAATAATTCTTCCGCTTTATCTCTTGCTTCTGTTAATTTTTTAATAGATTCTTGTGAATATTGTTCTTTTACTTTTACATCATTTATATACGTATTTGCATCATCAATAGCTTTTTGTAATGAAGATTTATCTAGTTTTGTACCGAATAATTTAATTTCGGAAATTCTAGAATAAATATAACTTTCTTTACCCACTACATCCGTTATATTAACTCTCCAATATTTATGAGTTTGAGATTTAAAATTACCTATAAACTTATCTTTATTTGGATCATCAACCGTACTTACTGTTATCCATTTTTCTTTAGGTATTTTATATATTTTATCATATTTTTGTTCCAATGTATCTTTGTCATTTAAATTAAATGAATCATCAGCTAAATATTGAAGTTCAGCTATAACATTTGAATCTTTTCCTAAAATGTTATGTGTAGATTGTTGTATTAGTGTCCAAGAAGATAAAGATACTCCATCTTCTAATTCAAAAGCTAAATAAACAGGATATTTTTCACTAGGTTTATTAGCTACAAAATCATTATCAGTTGAAACTTTATCATCAAAAGCTCTTACATTAACCTCATGATTCCTATAATTATCAGAATAAATTTTATTATTATCTGGTTTTATTAATGTTAATGTTTCTAATCCGTTCCCATAAACCACATTAAATGTATATATTTTTTTCCCTTCTTGATTTATATAATTAATTGTAAATGTTTCATCTTTATCTGAACTAATATGATTTTCTTCAATTTTTTCAACTTTAGTTTGAGCATGATCATATACTTCCACACTATATTCGTTGTAATTTACACTTGATTTAAAATTTTCAAAATTAAACTTTTCATCAACAAATTGAATATTTTTTTCTGATTTAGGATGTTTAAATTTATATGATTTAAATTCCTCAAATCCCGATTCATCTAATACTAAATATCCTGATTTTGTTATCCAACCTGTTAATTTTTCTCTTAAATCATATTTTTCTTTAAGATTTTTCTTTACAATCGTTTCCCCAAAACTTTCTTGAGCATATGATTTTGGTCTTTGTAGATTAATTTTAAAATTTTCTTCATTTAATGAGGCATAGTTCAATGAATTTAAGACATCTCTATTTTTAGTTCCTGGAGTAAAATCAATATTATTATTTGAAATATCAAAATATTTTAATTTACTCCAAGTTTTTGATTCATCTGCACTAAATGGTAAAATTTCCAAATCAAATTCAGATAAATCTAATTTTTCAAGATTTGTTAATCCTTTAATTTCTAATTTATCATCACCTTTTATATGTTCTGGTAAATCAGATTTATTAACTTCTTTCAAAGAAGTTAGTCCATTTAATGTTATTTTATTTACTTTTTCTAACTGTTTTAGCCCAGTCAATTTTTCTATTTTTGAACTAGTTAACTCTAAATCTTTATTAAATAGTTGTAAGTCCCCCTTAAATGGACCAACTTTTTCTACAATTTCATTAAATAACGCTTCATCGTCTCCAAAATCAGCTACTGTGAATTTTTGATAATATGGATGATTTTTTTGAGCATTATATAACTCTTTAGACCAGTTAAATTCAGAAGGTAATTTTACATCAGATTCTGTTGGAAGTGTTATTTTTTGTCCTTGACTAGTAATAACACTATCTTTCGTTGGATGTTTTACTCCATCTCTTTCAATTGCATATGCAAAAACACCAGCTTTAACCCCACCAGGATATTGTTTATTAATATATCTACCTATTCTAGATGTTAATAAATTTCCTTGCACATCCTTATATTTATCATTTTCAACCATTCCATTAATTTGTGGAACATCGTACCATCTATTATCAGACCAAGATCCTTCTTCATAAAATGATGCACCTATCATCATTTTATTAGGTGTAATATATTTTCCAAAATTTTCAAACAATTCTTCTAATGTATTGTCTCGTTTTTTTGCGGCAAAATCCCAACCTCCAACTTCTCCAACAAAACCATACCTTTGAACTAACACTAAATCAATATCTTTAGCATTTTCCTTAAATACTGGCCATTCTGGTCCAATAGTTGTATCGTAAATAACTAATTTGTCATGAGCTTTTAATTCTTTAATTATATATTTATAAACACCATGAATTCTATTTAATATTTCTTCTTGAGTTAAATTCATACCTTTTGCTGAACCATAAGTCTTATCAGCAACATATGAATAATTGTGTTTTTCAACGTCAAGGTCTAATCCATCTAATCCATAATCTAAAACATATTCTTTAACTATTTTTTCAGCTAATTTTTTATATCCGTCTTCACCCTTATTAAAATATTCATCTTGATTTTCTCTAGAAGGACCATTCTTTCCAAACAAGTATTCTGTTCCTATAGTTCTAACAACTAATTGTCCTTTTTTGTGCATAGCAGGTACATAATCTTCTTTAAGAGCTCTATAAAAATCACTCTTTTCATGTTGCCAATCATCAAAAACAAAAACTAAGCCTACTTCTTTTGGAATTTGTGACATAATTATTTTACCTTCATTAGATACTTTATTTCCACTTTTATCTTTACCTTCAGAAGTAACATCATGCCAAGTTCTGTAGTAACCAGCAAATAATGGCAATTTATCCTTTAGTAAAGGATGTAACTCATTACTTGGTTGTTTTTGAGCCGTTTTATTTTCTTCTCCCTCAGCCTTTGCAACTGATGTCTTACTTATTGGCAATAGCCCTAGCACCATTACAAACGCTAATACAAAACTTATTACTCTTTTTGAAATTTTTTTCATAACTCCTCCAATTTATAATATATTTCACATGTATAATATAATTTAAATATTTTTATTGCAAACAATTTCATACAATTGGTTGCTTTTTTAATTTCATGTAAATTTTTAGTCGCTTTTAGAACGCAGGTTCATAGATTATATTGATATTCATATAATAAAAGAATTATATTTTAACTATTGTGAAAACGGTTTTATTTAGTGTTTATCACATTTTATATAAATATAATTTTAAAATAGATGGTATTGTTGCAAAATGTCATTTTTGAGTTCAGATTATAGATAGTAATTTTAATAAGAAAATTATCTCAAAAATCAGATTGAGTAAAATGAGATAATAAAAATTAGTATCAAAATTATCGCATAAATTAGATTTAATAAAATGAGATGATAAAAATTAATATTAAAATTATCTCAAATATCAGATTCAAAAAAATGAGATGATAGAATTGCTTAAAATCATCAAAATTTATTCATAAAAAGTACCACCAAATTGAAAATTATAAAAAATGAGATGAAAATTAGTTCTAAAAAATAACATCAAAATTTAATTTCTAAAAATTGAGATAATTTTTTAGCGAAAAATAGTACACGCAAAATTTATTAGTTAAAAATTGAGATAACCCTCTCTATATAAATCAAATTTTAATAATTATAATATTATAAAAAAAAAACAGAGGCTGTTACAAATAACTAATTATTTTCGCAACAACCCCTTAGTTTTATATTTTTATTAAATTTTTGTAATTTAATGGCTATATTTGATTTTGCAACAGCCCTGTTTAACTAATTTAGATGCTATTTTTTATTAGATTTTCTAAATATTAAGATTGCTGCAAAAAGTAATACTGCTGCTCCCCCTAATATTACGAATAGTAATATACCCGAGTCTCCAGTTATAGGGTTTGTATTTTGTGAATTATTTTGCATTAATCCTTTAGATCCTTGCTCTTGAGAATTATTTCCTTTAGAGCCATTTTGAGTATTCTCATCTTTTTGTTTATCATCTGATGACAATTCTACAACTTTATCCCCTTTAACAAATACGAATGGAGAGAATGAAGCTGACTTGAACATTACTTTTTGCCCATCAACTTTAGCATCTTTTAATTTTGTATCTTCTTGTGGTAGAGTTTCTTCTGGTTTATATTCTTCAATACCTTTTATATCACCTTTAAATCCTAAAATCTTAAATTCGTATATTCTTGCTACTCGTCCAGATTGTTCCCCAGTTTCAATATTTAATCTTATATATTTACCTGAGGTTAAAACCGCACTAGATGATATCCCTGATTTATTATTTTTTACATCTACTACCTTTTCCCAATCTTCTCCATTTTCACTAACTTCAATTGTATAATTTCTAGTATTGAATGCGACATCTTCTCCACCTTCTGACGCATTATATAATTCAAATCCTGTAATTGTAACTTTTTCAGGAAGCGTAAGTTTTAACCAAGGATGATCATGTCCATTATCACACCATTTTGTCATTATATTATCATCAAAAGCCAAATCTCCCGCTTCTGATAAATTACATTCTCCAGAAACCTCTACTTTTTTATTTTCCATTAATGCAACATTTTCAATTTTATATTCATCTTTATATACGACTACAAAATTTTCTTTTTTTACTACATTTTCACCAGCTTTATTTTTCGCCGTTAATTGAACCGTGTATTTTCCTGACTTTTCAAATGTTGTTGTAAATTCTTTATCTGTTGATTTTTCTTGTTTTGCTCCTGGAATGTACCATTCTACAGAAGATGTTGATAGTGAAGATTTGCTTGTAAATTTAACTTCTTCTCCTACTTTTACAAATGATTTATCTGATATAAAATCTGATGTAGGTTTTTCTAAATTCCCAAAATCAAATTCTAACATCTTAGATCCATCTACTATTTCTTTATTATTAGAATCTACTGGTATCGCAACAAATTTTACAACACTTTTATCTCCTTCTGGTCTATAAACATTATCTACAAAAAGAGTATTATTATTTGTTGTACCAACAAGTATTTTTTCTCCAGTTTGTGATTCAATATATACATTTGTTTTCTGACCGTTTTCATCACTTGATTCAATGTTAAAATTTATCTTAGCAATAAATCCTGATCTAACTTCTTTTTGTTGTACATCAAACTTTGTTATAGAAATATTTTCTTTAGTTTCACCAATACTAATTTTTCCTATATTAATTTTTTCAACACTTGGATCTGTTGTTGTAACTTTTACCCCAATTTTTTTGATTTGCTTATCGTTATATTTTGATAAATCATATTCAACTGTATCCCATTCATCTTTATTTTCTTTACCTTCAACTACAATCTTATTTCCATTTTCTTCAACAAATACTAAGTCAACTTTAGCATTTCCTTTTTTTACAATTGAAGCTTTCATATTTTCTCCAATTGTAATCTTTGATCCAAATAGCAGATTTTCCGTTGTTCCATCTTTTTCAAATGTACCAGAAAGTTTTAATGACGATCCACCATAGTAAACTGTTTCTAAATCAAAACTTGGCACTAAATTATTTCCACCATAATTTTCATATAACCATCTAAATGTTGGCATAATATCTTGTGTTGAGCGATTTATAAACTCACCTTTTTTTGCTAGTTTTCCATCTATATAGAAATTATCACCCGCTCCTTGGTTAAAGCTTGATGTAAAAGGAAGTGAAGTTATTGGAGTTTTTTCTTTATAATAATTTGATACTCCAGACCATCCATTTCCAGTATTTTCTCCTAGTTTACCAGTTCTGTTAATCCACAATAATTGTTCATCTTTCCATGTACTTTCCCAGAAATCCATTCCTTCTTTACCAGAATTTATTCTCATTGCTGCATCTGGAACATATAATCCTAAAGATGTAGATCCTTTACTGTTACCTTCTTGCATGTATTTAACAATATCACTATATGCATCACGTATATTCATATTAAAGTTTTCTTCACCTTGAACATTTACTCCATAAAAAATATTCGATGGATCAAACCCTATTTTTTTAGCTTGATCATACGAACTATCTAAATATGAAGATTGCCATCTAAAGTCTACAAAAAATTCATCTGAAATATCTTTACCATCTTTTCTTAAAAATTGCTCATTGAATTCATTAAGTTGACCTTGCCACGAAACGTACCCTCTTTGTATCATAGAATCATACCAGACCAATGTTTTATCTGTTTTTTCATTATATATTTTCATAAAGTCTTGTAGTTGATTTGGAGTATCCCATGTTCCTGATGTTTCAGCGTTTATAAACCATCCATCAAATCCTAATGTATCAGCCATTTTAATTAATTTATCAACTAAAATATAGTTACCTTCTTTATCTTTTTGTAAAAATTCATCTATCCATTCGAATTTTCCACCATATGCTTCAGGCGGGAAGAATATTGTACCTATAACTTTAACACCATTTCTATGTGCAGCATCTGTAAAATCTGCTGATGGAGGCACTATTATCCCTTCTCCGGATGATCCTCCCCAATATACCGCCGTATCTATATATTGCCAGTGTGTAAAAGCATAGCTGTATCTATAATCATTTCCTCCTTGAGCTGGTGATCCTGATGTGTTCTTATTAGCTATCATTAATGCCATAACTTTACCATCGCTATTTTTTGCATCAGTACCTTCCCCTTCTAATATAGCTCTTTTTGCCAATGGCACAGTAGAAATATTATTCTTTTGATCTGGATATTTTTCTAAACTCCAATCTACTATATCATTTGGAAAATAATGTCCAGCTGTTGGTCTTTCAAATTCTTTCGCTTTAACCACATTACCAGCCATAAACATTATTACCCCAATAATTAAACAAAATATTCTTAAATTTGTTCTTATTCTTGTCTTATGCATTTTCCCCTCCATACACTTTTATGATATCGTTATCAAGTATGATTATAGCACTTAGAATTTATTAATTCAATCAAATTATCTTTTAATTTTTTAATATTATTACAATTTAATAATATTTTTTATATGAATCGCATTTTCATCGATTATGCAACCGTTTTTATGTTATAAATAATTATCATTACTCATTGCATTCCCAGCTTTATTGAACAATAAACTTTTGCTGCGGCTAAATTTAGAACTAAATTTAGCAATTCATCCCTACTTTTCTAAAATTTGTATTTTGATTAGGAAACTAATAAAAAATGCAGAACAAAATCATATTTTCTTGAAATACACTAAATTTGATTATATAATGTTCTTTTAGATTATCCAAAGGAGGAAATTATGGAAAACAAAATCGAACTTAAAGGTTTTCTAATGAAAATCTTAAATGGTACAGCAATGGGTATCGTTGTTGGACTTATCCCAAATGCTATTTTAGGAGAAATTTTTAAGGCTTTAGCTCCATCTCATCCAATTTTTAAGATGATACATACAATTTTATTAATTTCTCAAGCAGCTACACCTACATTGGTTGGTGTATTTATAGCATTTCAATTTAAAATGAATCCAATCGAAACAGCATTATTAGGTATGTCTGCAATGATTGGTTCAAGTATTATAAATGTTAAAGAAGGTGCATTAGTAGCAGTGGGTATTGGTGATCTTATCAATACAATGGTTACAGCTTCAATAGCAGTTTATGTAATGAGCTTAATCAGAGGTAAATTAGGAAGTTTAACAATGATTATCGCTCCATTAATTGTAGTTTTAGTAGCAGGTACAATAGGAACTCTATTATTACCTTATGTAAAACAAATAACAACAGGTATTGGTGCAATTATCAAAAACTTTACTGAATTGCAACCATTATTAATGAGTATTTTACTTTCCATATCATTTGCAATAATTATCGTTTCACCAATTTCAACAGTTGCTATTGCTTACGCTGTTGGTTTACAAGGATTAGCTTCCGGTGCTGCAAACATGGGTATCGCATCTGCTGCAATGACATTAATCGTTGGTGCAATGTATGTAAATAAAATTGGTATACCATTCTCAGTATTTTTAGGCTCAATGAAAATGTACATGCCTAACTGGTTGAAACACCCTATCATGAATATTCCACTAATCTTAAATGCTATTGTTGCCGGTATCGTAACATATGTATTTAACATTCAAGGAACAACAGCTTCTGCTGGTTTTGGTTTTTCAGGACTTGTAGGACCAATCAACGCATATTCACTAATGCAAGCTGGATCAGCAGCAGTTAACGCATTAATAATTTTTGTATCTTATTTTGTAATTACATTTGTTTCAGCATATGTAATAGAAATCATTTGTACAAAGGTATTAAAATTATACAGCAGAGACATATTCATTTACGAAGCAAATAAATAGGAGGAATGTATGAATTTAGTATTTTTTAACTTAAAAGATGTAGAAAAAAAAGCAGTTGAAGAATGGAAAGCTCAAAATCCAGAAATTAATTTGGAAGTTACTGAAAAAGACTTATCTTTAGAAACAAAAGACATGCTAATCGGAAAAGATGCAATTTTAATTTCTCAAATTAAAGCAATTGATGATGAAGTTTACAAATTTGCTAAAGAACAAGGTGTTAAAGTTCTTTCAACTAGATCTGCTGGTTTTGATATGTACAACAAAGCATTGTTGAAAGAATTAGGAATCAAATTAACAAACGTTCCTTCTTATTCTCCAAATGCAATCGCAGAACACACTGTTTGTGCCGCTTTACAAATTTCAAGAAATACAGCAAAAATCAGAAGAAATGTTGAAAAATTCAATTTTACATGGGATTCAGATTTAATTTGTAGAGAAATAAGAACATTAACAGTTGGTATAATCGGTACAGGAAGAATCGGTACTCAAGCTGCTAGATTATTCAAAGGTTTAGGTGCAAAAGTTATCGGTTATGACCTATATCCAAATGATGCAGCAAAAGAAGTTTTAACTTATGTTGATTCAATCGAAGAATTAGCTTCTCAATCAGACATTTTAAGCTTGCACTTACCTGGACTACCAGAATATACTCATGTAATCAATGATGAATTAATCGCAAAAATGCCGGATCGAGCAATTATCTTAAATGCAGGTAGAGGAAATCTTGTTGATACTAAAGCTGTATTAAGAGCTTTAGATAGCGGAAAGCTTTTAGGTGCTGGATTAGATGTTTATGAAAATGAATCAAAATTCATCACAAAAGATTTTTCAAAAGAAGGCGATATTGATGATGAAGTACTGAAAGAATTAATCAAGAGAGATGATGTAATATTCACACCTCACACAGCTTACTTCTCAGAAACCGCAGTTGAAAACTTAGTACAAGGTGCATTAAATTCTGCAAAGAATGTTGTAGAATCAGGAAATGATGCTTGTTTAGTTGAATATTAATATTTTTAGAAATTTAAAATTATACCATTAATTTGGTTATATGCTAAATTTTCATAATTAAATAAAAAATTATAATTCCATCCTTTTGTGTGGTCTATAAATTGAGCTAAATCAATTTATTAAAATTTGCACATAGGTTGGAATTTTTAATTAGATAAATTTTTAATCAAGCAAATATTTATTAATCAACCAATCGACATATTGATTACTTGGAGCTCTATTCGCAGTTTCAAATGTACAAATTAATTTAAATCCATTAACACTATATGCCTCGATCTTTTTTATGGCACTTTCAACATATTCAGGATTATCCATAATCCCAAAATGTTCCCAATAAATTTCCTCACATGTATACGGATCTAAAAATGTAAAATCCGGATAAATTACCCTTCCACCTAGATTCAGTGGACATTCATACTTATATGCAATATCTAAACTTTCAAATTTATCAGCTAAAATTTTTTCAGTTTTAGATCTAACCCTCTTACCTTTATATGTATAAATTTCATTACTTCTTGAATCAAATCCTTTTTCCTGATATGGTGTATTTTTCCATCTTTCCAAATATTGTCCTTTAGTTTCAAACACCGGAATAATCAAATTTTTCCTATCATCAGAATAATTATCATAAATATCATCTATCAAATATCCATCAAAGTATTTATACATTTTTTTCATCAATGGAAGAATTTTCTTAACCATATTTCTAACTTTTTTATTATATGATTTTTGGGCTAGACTTTGAGCGAGTTTGATTTCTGACTTTTTAATGTATTTTTGTTCAAATTCATTTGTAGATTTATTTTTAATTTTATGATAATAATCCTTATTACATATAATTAACGAACCTTCCAAATCTTCAAATTTATCATATTTAAGTTTGTCTCTAATTTTTTCATATTTTAATATTTCTTTTTTTAACATGTTTTTAAATTTCATATATTCCTCCTATATCTATTATCTCACAAAATTTAAATTCTAAACTGTCATTATTGTTTCAAAAATTTAATAAACCTTTATGAATATAACTTTCAAAATATCAAATAACAATTCTTTTTTTTATAAATCAAAATTTGAATGGAATTAAAATTTGATAAATTCCATATCTTTTTAGTCTTTTTTGAATTTGAATGGTGCTTAAATTAAATTTTTTCCCATTCTTTATTAATTTATTTAAAATAGAATTGATATTTTTTTTCTAAAAAATTTTTATTCATTTAAAAATAATTTAATTTTACCAATTCTTTTTTTATAAATAAAAATTTGAATGGTTTGATGTCAATTTTTACACCCATTCTTTATTTATAATTTAAAATTTGAATGGTTTTATCTTGATTTATATTCCCATTCATTATTTATAAATCAAAATTTGAATGGAATTTATCTATATTTTTAAGTAATTTCCCCCACAAAAAAAGAAGCTATTTCAGCTTCTTTTCAATATTTATATTAAACATTCAACACATCTTTATCTTTAATTACTAATTTCGTGATGATAAATCCCATGATATATGAAATCACTAATCCTATGAAGTAGTAAAGTATACCCATGTACCCTTGCATCAATGGCAATGCTACTAATCCACTTGGTCCCCATGCTGATGCTGTAACATTCATCAACATTACAAATGCTCCACCAAATCCTGCTCCAAGTCCAGCTGTAATAAATGGTTTGAACATTGGTAAAGTTACACCGTAAATTAGAGGTTCTCCAACTCCTAAGAATCCTGCTGGTAATGCACCATTTATGATTTTAACTAATTTTTGATTTCCAACTTTTTTAGCTGTTGTGTAAATTGCTATTGCAGCACCAACTTGTCCTGCACCTGCCATTGCTAATACTGGGAATAATGAAACTCCTCCCATTTGTTGTAATTGAACTGCATAAATAGGAATTAAACCATGGTGTAATCCAAGTAGTACCATTGGTAAGAATACTGCTGATAAAATAAATCCACTTAAGATTCTAACTACAGCAATATTAGAATTGATAATTACTGAAAGTGCTGCAACCAACCCATCACTTATAAATCCTGCTACTGGCATTATTGCAAATACAAATATTAAACCTGTAACTGTAATTGATACAAATGGTGTAACGATTAGATCTAAAACATCTGAAACAGCTTTTCTAATTGATTTTTCAACCTTTGATAATAACCATACGCCAAAGATTACGCCAATAATCCCACCTTTTCCTGTAAATAGGATTGATTCTAGAGGAACTTTTTCATTGAATAGTCCAAATATTTTTGAAATTTCATTGATATTTGCACCAATACTTATAGCCCCAATCATCCCACCAAGTGCAGGTGTTGCTCCAAATACTTCAGCAGATCTTATACCTGTATAAATAGCAAAATATCCTAAAAATGAACCACTGAATAGTTTCAATACTAATACAATTGTATTGACAGTTTGAGAATTTACTAAAACTCCTTGTTTTACAAATTGTTCCATCAAACTTGCAAAACCAAAGAATAATCCAGCAGCGATGATAGCTGGTATCATTGGTATAAATATATCAGCTATTAATTTCAATGTACCTTTTACAGCACTATTCTTTTGTCCAGCTTTGATATTTTTCTTGTTTTCTTCCCAATCTGTGTCTTTACTATCTCTTGATAAACCAAAATAGTTGATTGCTTCATCTGTAACTTTTTTAGCCTTTCCAGGTCCTAAAACTACTTGATAGCTGTTACCCTCTTTAACTAATCCCAAAACACCGTCAATATTTTTCAATTCTTCTTCATTAACTTTTGATGTATCCTTGATTTCGGATCTCATCCTTGTCATACAATTAAAACTCTTATTTATATTATCTTTTCCACCAAGTGATTTGACAATACTTTTTGCTAAATCTAAATTATTCATACTTTTCTCCTCTTTTTATATTTTGAATGTTACCTTTAGCATTTTCTAATATTTGTTCCGCTTCTTCTTTTCCGATATTTAGAATAATCATTACAATCGCCAATTTTACATGCCCATTAGCTTCGATTAATTTCTCAGTTGCAATTTCTTCGCCAACTCCTGTAACTGCCCTAACAATATTTACACCTCTTACCTGTAGCTTTTTATTTGATAATTTCAAATCAACCATGTAATTTTTGTAAACTTTTCCTACCATTTTCATACTTATTGTGCTAATCATGTTAAGAATTAGCTTTGTTGCTGTACCTGCCTTTAATCTGGTTGAACCAGTCAAAACTTCTGGTCCAGGGATTACCTCTATCGGAAATCGGCTTATTTTTCCTATTTCACTACCATCTGTGCATGCTATGGATCCTGTGATCGCTCCTATTTCATTTGCGTATTTTAATCCACCAATTACATACGGAGTCCTTCCACTTGCTGCAATTCCAATAACTACATCTTTTGGGCTCAAGTTGATTTTTTTCAAATCTTCTTCCCCAAATGTTGGATTGTCTTCGGCACCCTCTTTAGCTTTTACAAATGCATTCTCACCACCTGCAATTAAACCGACAACAGTTTCATAGTCAACTCCAAATGTTGGAGGACATTCTACTGCATCCAAAACACCAAGTCTTCCACTTGTGCCTGCACCCATGTAGATTATTCTCCCACCTTGCTTTAAGGCTTCTCCAGTTTTTTCAATCAACTTAGCAATTTCACTATATTGAGATTCTATGCATTTTACTGCATTTATATCTTCTGTATTCATAAGTTTTACAGATTCTTCTATACTCATCTCGCTAAAGTTGACAGAATTAGGATTTTCTTTTTCAGTTTTAATCTTACTTAAATCTATCAATGCTCCCCCTTTCTATTTTTTTAATACAAATTTCACATCATCTTTAATGTATTTCAAAAGGGCTACTTCCTCAGATTTTATTTTTCCTAAAACATTCACCCTATCATCTTGTTTTAAATTAACCATTGTTATTTGGATTTCTCCATTATATCTACCGTAAAGTTTATTATCTATCGTTATCGAACCAGCCTTTCTTTCAATCATATTAAACGGATCAATTTCAGTATTTATTTCCACTCTCGAAGATGTACTTCTCACGACATATTTTGAAAAATCTTTTCTGTTTTTATGTTCTTTCCAAAAATGTTTTTCAATCTCTTCAGTAGGAATGTTGACATTATCCAACTTCAATGCAATCCTCTTATTTTTATAGTAATCAAAAATTCTCTCAAAAGTTTCCTCTTTTGCACTCACATCTCCAATCAAAACTTCATCTACCAAATAATTTTCCATTAATTCGATGTATGCTAAAAAAGTAGGAATATTCCTGTGGTCCTCAAGTGTTGGAAGTCCTTCAAACATCGGTCCTCTTAACTTTTCATCTCCAGGTATGAATGCCTGTACCTTAAATCCTTTTTTCTTAAATAATTTATTTTTTTCTAATAAAAATTCCTCTGAAATACCAGTTTCAATTCTAGGATAAAAATTGTGACAAACCGTGATTTTATTAAGATTCAATCCTAATTTTTCAAGTGAATTGCAATATTTTTCATCAATTGTGCTTGCATTTAAGATAATTTTAAAATATTTACTGATTTCATATATTTCCTTTTCCGAAAAACCAAAATCAATTCTAAGTTTTTTGATTCCAATATTTTTATAAAACTCAATCATTTCTGAAAAAGTTAGATTAAATTTTGAAAGAGTATTTGTTGAAATATCAATCATTAAGCTCATATTTCTTTCATTTGCATATTTAGAAACTTCTTGAATTTTGTTCATAAATTCTTGACTATTTTCTTCAGTTATATGCATTGACGTGAAAATATTCTTTACTCCATATTTTCCTGATCTATCTATATATTTTTTTATTTCTTCAATATTTTCCGATAAATATATTGATATTCCTAGCATTCTACCTCCTTTTTCTATCTTTAATTACATCATATATGAAATCGAAATCATTTACAATATACAAAATATATTATGAAATAAAGTTTCAAATTTAGAAAATAAAAAAGACCAACTATGGTTGATCCTTTTATCATTCATCCTTACCTAACATCTCATTAGTTTTTATTATTCTTTTCAAAAATTCATCTTTGTACATCTCCAAATAAGTGTTGTATAAAATGTCTATAATTATCAATTGTGAAATTCTACTAGAACTTGCTGCAGCTCTCAGATTTTTCTCTATATTTGGAACATTTAAGCTATAATCTGACATACTGAATAACTTATTATTTGAATATTTTGTAATCGAAATCAATATCCCATTATTAAGTTTAATATTTCTTGCCATCTCTAAAATTTCATGAGTTTGGCCTGAATAAGAAATAACAATCGCTACTTCATTTTTAGATGTATTCATAGAATTAATCATTTGCAAATGAGTATCTTCATAAAGTACAGTTAATTTATTTATCCTTTCCAATTTTTGTTGAAAATCCTTAGCAACCAAAAAACTAGCTCCCAAACCAAATAGTCTAATAACCTTACTTTCATCTATTAATTTTACAATTTTAGAAATCTGATCATAATCTATCAAATTATAAGTGTTATTCAATGATCTAATATTCTCATTAAAAATTTCTCTAACAATAGATTCTTCATCAGAATTTTTTAAATTTGAAAGATTACTTCTCACAAGTTCATCATTAAAATTAATATCATTCAAAAGAGCAATCTTTAACTCCTTAAATCCCCTAAATCCAATTTTCTTAGATATCCTTACTATAGTTGCAGGACTACAATATCCCCTTTTCGCTAAAGTATGAATATCCATTTCAGTAGTTTCTCTAATATTATCCAAAATATATTTAATCACAGGTTTTTCAACATCTGTCGCCTGACTTGTATAATAACTCTCTAATCTATAAATTACTTTTTTCATCTTATGCATCTGATCTCGAAAATGCATTTTTCATATTGTTACTTGCAACATATAAAACATTGCTCAAAAGCGCATCTGTCTTGGTTTTCAAGTAATCTGCCATTTCTTGATTTGCTGATTCTAGCAAGTTTTGAATTTCTTCTTCCGAATTAAGATTTTGAGCCATTTTATCATATTTTATTATCATTTCATGTCCTTTAGATTGGATATCTAATTGATAATTTTCAATGTATGCAGCTGTGTCACTAAAGTTATTATCACAAAGTGCTGCAATTAATCTATTTGTCCAGTAGAAGTTATCTGTTGAAACTTTGTCCGTTCCATTTGAAAGATATGCTGGAGTTTTTGTGATGTTTGCATAAAATGGAACAACTGCATTAAATACATTTGAGCCAAGTGACATCCATTCAATTACTTGGAATGATTTTGGCATATATGGTCTAATTTGCACCAATCCCATAACATTATTTCTGTTAATTCCTATTGGTCTGTATTTTCCTTTAAGTGCTTTATCTTCTGATTTTCCATAAGGGTCATATGGTGTTTCTTGGAAATGATGTGATAACACATATTTGATGTCTTCTATAGTAATTTTTCTGTCCGCTTTTTGTGCCCATGGGATATTGTTTGAATCAGGCTTAAAGTCAGCATTTTCACCATCCCATTTAAATGACAATTTATTGAAAAATCTTTGAATTACCCATGCTCTAGGTGTATTGTAAGTATGGTCCATGTCAGAATGCGAACCAAATGCATCTCTAGGATTTAATTTTCCATCAAATGATAAATTCAAATGATTTTCAGAAATAAATTCTCTAAGGTCTTCTGAACAAATGCATTCTTCCTGATTTCCAAATGCATCGTCCAAGTCAAATGAGTCAATTCCTAGTTGATTTGGCATAACTACATAGCTGTCGTCAGGAACTTTTTTCGCAATCCAGTGATGTCCACCAATTGTTTCAAGCCACCAAATTTCATTTTCATCTTGAAATGCAATGGCATTTTTTTCATAAGTTCCATAAGTTTTTAGAAACTCGCCTAATCTCTTAACTCCTTCTCTTGCAGTATGAATGTATGGAAGCACAAGTGTTACAATGTCCTCTTCACCTATTCCGCCAAATTTTTCTTCTTGATAATAAGCATCTCCCTTTTCACCAATTTGAGGAATGTATTCAACCATAGGATCTGCACCAAGAACTCTCTCATTTGACGTAATCGTTTCTGTTGCAGTCATTGAAATATTTTTTTCATTTACACCATAAGCGCCCCAAATTCCTTCCTTTGGATTTGCATTTGGCATAGCTGTGTATCTCATCGGATTATCTGGTAATTCAATCTCAACCTTTGAAATTACCGCTGTATATTTTCTTGGTTGCTCTTCGGGAGTTACTACTATAAAATTCTTATTGTCATATGAGCCTGCGCCCGAATCTTCATTTCTTGCCACTAATGTAGACCCATCGTACGATGCATTCTTACCTACTAAAATTGTTGTACATGCCATGTTTGCCTCCTTCTATTTTTATTTTACAAACAATTTACTTTTACCTTAAATACAGCTTTTTTTTCATATTCAGGACTTGAAACTACGATTTGTGGTTTGTGTATATCATATTTCACCTATATTTATTATTCTAAAACTTATTTTGGGATATGTAAATATTTAGATAATTTGATTTACGTTGAAAATTTAAAAAATTATACATAATAAAATGCTGTAAAATAATCTCAAAAATGAACCACCTCCAAAAAGTTGATTTTAAGTCCAACTTTTTGAAGGCGGTTAAAAGTTATCTTACAGCCTTTTTATTATATTCTTTTCTTTCTAACAACCAAAATCACACCCATTGATATCACTATCATTATAGCAAATTTTGATACTCCAAAATCTCCTGTTTCTGGATTTCCATTTTGTGTAGAGTTTTGACCATTATTTGATTTTGTTATCGTACCTGCATTGATTGGTTTTTCTTCAACTTTTTTCCAAATTGCAGTAAATTTATGTGGTCCTTCAACTAAATATTTTGCTCCTGCTTCATATTTAGATCCTTTCCAATAATCGAATACAAAACCTTCTTTTGTTGGTGCTTCTGGAAGATTTATTGTATCGCCAACTTTAGCTTTAACAATTATTCCACCAGTCCTTCCGTTGTAATTGCCACCTGATAAATCAAAAGTTAAGACAGCTGTTTTTTGTTTGTTCGGTGTTTTACCTGCTTCTCCATTTTCATTTGGATCAGGTCTTTCTCCTATTTCCCCATCTCTATTTGGAGTAGGTATTTCTCCTAGTTGTTCATCGTCTGGAGTTGGATTATTTTCTTTCTTAATTGCATTATCTTCAATTAGATAAGCTGGTAAATTGTAGTATGTTATTTCATCCTTATCTTTTACCCAAGCATCTAATTCTGCAATTGATCCATTTTCAGCAATTAAAATTCTGTCATTTTTCGTTCCTACTTTATTATCATCCATAGGTTTATCACCTTTATAGATGATAAATCCAGCTCTTGTTACTAAATCAGAAGTTTTGTAAGTTGCTGTCGAATACTTATTTTCATCAACTCCATCAAATTCTAAAGTAATTCCTTGATCATTGTTTGTAAAGAAATGTACTTTGTACCCTTCTTCCTTAGCTTTTGGATTGTCAAAGTGAATTGTAAATGTTTTTTCCTTAGTAGGAATTTTTTGTAGTACAATTGTTGACAATGGACTCAATTTGATAGAATCCTTAATGTCTATTTCTCTCAATCCTTCAGCTTTAGCTTGATTATTCATCACAAGCACTCTATATCTTCCTGTTTCAACCTCAAATGGAACAACTTTATCTGAAACATTGTGTCCAATGTATAAATCAGAATCTCCACGTTCTAGCTTATATCCCACTTCACCGTATTTTTGATGTTTTATTTCAAAGAATTTATTTATTTCATTAAAATCTTTTTTATTAAAGATTTCATTATTCTTTCTGATTTTTACTAGTTCTCTAAAGTAATCAGTCATATTTGAAAAATCTTTTACCCTATTCCAGTCAAATTGATTTACTTCATCTGGTGAATTGTAGGAATTGTGGTTTCCGCCTTTTGTACGTCCAAATTCTTGCCCAGCATGTACAAATGGTGTACCAAATGAGAACATTGTAATAGCATTTGCAAGATTTTGTCTCTTAACTCTTGTTTCAACATTATCATCAGATCTGGATTTTTGCAATTTATCCCATAAAGTCAAATTATCATGAGCTGCTACATACTGAACAACTTGTCTTGCAGATTGATATGGCTTATCTAGACCTTGTCCGCCTTTAATATTTTTAATTATAGCTTCTTCTTTATCTGGAGCGCCTGAAATGAATCCTGTAGAAGCATCATCACTTCCACCTTTCAATGCATTTCTCATATCATCACTAAAGAACGCAATATTAGGCATTTTATCTGCATTTATTTGACTTGCCCTTTGTTCTTTAGGTATACCCATATCCATATTCCAACCTTCACCAAGGATGAATATATTTGGATTAATTTCTTTGACTGCATTATACACAGCGTTCATTGTTTCATAATCATGTGTTCCCATAAGGTCAAATCTCAATCCATCTAGTTTGAATGTTTTAACCCAGTGTTTTGTAGAATCAACCATGAATTTACGCATCATCTTTCTTTCAGAAGCAGTTTCATTACCTACTCCTGTCCCTGAATGGAATGTACCATCTTCTTTCATTCTGAAATAGTATCCCGGAACTATCTTATTAAATGATTGTTCTTGTGTGTCAAATACGTGATTGTAAACAACGTCCATTATTACACCAAGTCCATTTTCATGAAGTGTATCTACAGTTTTTTGTAATTCTTCAATTCTGTTAAATGGATCTTTTGGATCTGTTGAATATGATCCTTCAACGGCATTATAGTTTTGTGGATCATATCCCCAGTTGTATTTAGCTTTAATGTTATTTTCATCAACTGAACGGCTACTAAAATCATAAATTGGCAACAATTGAATATGTGTTACTCCTAATGATTTCAAGTAATCTAATCCTGTTATTTGTCCATTATCTGCTTTAGTTCCTTTTTCAGTTAATGCTAGAAATTTTCCTTTGTTTGTCATTCCTGAATTTTCTGCAATGGAGAAGTCTCTTACATGTAATTCGTAAATAATTGGATTTTTCATGTTTGCTTCATTTACAGGTCTTGAAACTTCACTTGGTGTAGGATTTACAACTACGCCCCTTTCACCATTTACAGTTACAGATTTTGCATACGGGTCAACAACTTCAACACCTTCAGAATCTGATAGATAAACTTTGTACATATATTCCAATCCAAGTTGATTTCCTTCAAGTTTATGACTATATACACCTTTTTCATTTCTTGTCATATCATATACTTTAGAAGCTCCATCTTTATGATATGTTACAAGCTCAACTTTCTTAGCAGTTGGTGCCCATACCTTAAATTCTGTTAAACCTTCTGAATATATTGCACCTAACTCTTCATCAGTAGCATATTTTTCATCAAATTGTTTTTCTGAAACAATTCTTCCGATTGTTGCTTTTGCAGTTAATTCTTCTTCTTTAACTTGGTCAATATCTTTAACTTTCAATACAATTGAAACATCTTTTCCTTTTGAAATAATTTCATCTAAATTGATATCTTCTTTCAAAATAATTTTTATTTTTCTAGTATTATCGCCTTTTTGATCAACAGATTCAATTTTTTCAACTTTAGATTTAATATCTTCATTGCCAAATTTTAATTCGTAATCTTGTTTAACATCCTCAAAGTTTACATATTTGTTTAATCTTAGATTTATCTCTCTGTATCTATCAATTGTAAATGATTGAATTACAGGACTTTCTTCTGCAATATTTTTCGGTTCTTCTAAATATGTTTGAGGATCTTCATCTCTTATCCAAACATGTGTAGTTTCCTTGTCTATTTTCACATATCTATTTGCATCTACATTTTTTCTATCCCATGTATTTGGGGATTTCACAATGTATCCAATTTGATCTGTTTGAGTTCCCAAGTCAATGGTTACTGTTTGTCCAAAATTATCTGTACCATCAAATGAATATTCCTTACCATTTGCACCATTAGCCCAAACCCATAAGCTCCATTTTTCCTTATTATAGTTATCAAAATGGAATACTACTTTTGTTGTTTCAGCTTTAGGTGTAATATTTTGATCTAGTAAGAATATTGCTGTACCACCATCTTTATTTGCAGGAATAGTAACTGTTACTTTTCCATTATTTACAGCATATTCTTTTTCAGAATACAAATCTTTTATTGAACTAACTCCTTCAAGAGTTAAATTAACTTTTTGTTCTTGATCTGTAATGTTTAATCCAACTATAGCTGTCTTATTATCATATTTTCTTGTAAATACAGAATATTTATCATTAGAAATTACATTCTTTCTATCACCTCTTGCAAATACTGCAGAGTGATCCTTTCTAATATTTGTTATTTTCTTATAATGTTCTAATAATGGATTATTGTTGATTTTATCCCAATCAAATGATTTTCTATTTTCACCATATTCTCCATTATCCATATTTTTTGCATTTTTACCAGAAAGACCTATTTCTTCACCATAATAAATAACCGGTTGCCCTTTTGCTGTCATTTGAAGTGATGCAGCAACTTTCAATAAATCTACATTTCCATTTACCTTAGTTGCAAGGAAACCATCTTCGTCATGAGATGATAAGAATTGTCCTAATGTTTTGACAGTTGATAGAGAATTATTTCTATCTTCTAATCTTCTTTCAGCATCTAATAATTTTCCATGTACAAAATTATCAGCTATATGTTTGAATTCAAAATCTAGGATTGAGTCCATTTGACCTTTTCCTAAATATCCACCGTCAAAATCAAATTTACCATCGTAAAATTCACCTATCATCTTAAATCCAGGTTTTACTTTTACTACAGAATTTTTTAATTCCTTCCATGTTTCGTGTTCAACATGTTTTACAGTATCAATTCTGAAATAGTCAATCTCATAATTTTTAATCCAATTTGTTTGCCATTCAACAAGTTTTTTACTTACATCAGGATCTTCTGTCTTGAAATCTGGTAAACCTGATAATTTTGTTGTAATATCTCCCTCAGTCTCAGTTTCTCTAAACATTCCTTTAAAATCAGTATTTTTTTCCGCACCATATCCTGCATGATTCAATACAATATCCACCATAACTTTGATTCCATTTTTGTGTAATGTATCAATCATTTCTTTAAATTCAGCTTCTGTCCCTAATGTTGGATCCAATTTTGTAAAATCATATGCCCAATATCCATGATATCCGTACTGTTTATCATTTTTATCTTTTCTTAAATTATCATTAATATTATCAACTATTGGCGTAATCCAAACTGTTGATACTCCTAAATTCTTTAGGTATTCTACCTTTTCTGTAATTCCCTTAAAATCTCCACCATGATATGCTTCTAGGTGATTTAAATCATAGCTTTCTTCACCATTAAGCTTACTATTTGATTTGTTTCCATCAAAAAATCTATCTGTTACCATGAAATAGATGATTTCTTCATCCCACGCTGTCTTGTTATCAGAAGGTAAAATATTTAATTTAACTGTTTCTTTATAGATATTCCCTTCTTTATCAACAGCATAAACATCCAAATCTTTCACACCGATTGCATTAAGTGGAATTTCTATAGATTGTTCTTGTAAGTTTTTGCTAATGTCTATTTTCCCTATTTCTAATCCTTTAGGAATAACATACAATTGAGTTATCTCTACATTATCATCTTTTTTAATATTTAATTTTAATAAAGCACTATCTCCAGCTTTTACATCATTTTGATGCAAACTTGCATTTAACTTTACTTTTGAATCCGCTCCAACATTGAAATTTGGTTTTTGATAATATACTTTATTATTTCCTTGTAAAATCCAAACTTCTACTTCTTTTTTATCTGTAGGAATATTTATAACTCTATCTGATTCTTGATCTTTCCAATCTTCTCCTAAGAATGGTTTTGTTATAAGCTTTAATTCAGAAACTGGTAGATTTTCTATATCTACAGTTTTATATCCTTCAGCGTCAGGTTCTCCAAAATAATATCTCTTTCCTTCTAAATTATTTCCCCAAACATGAATTTCATTCCAAGGATTTTTTTCTTCATCTTCTTTTTTGAAATGAATTGTATATTTGTATCCTTGTTTTTCTCGAGGTGTAGTATCTTCTATTGGTGGTTGGGGTTTGTCAGGAGTTGTATTTCCCGGTTCTGATGGTGTTGTTTCCCCTGATTGATTTTCCGTATTTTCCTGTTCTATTTTTGCCATTTCATCAAATACAGATTGTGGAATTTTGGCATTACCTGAAGTTTGAGGCCTCCATTGAGCAATATCTGGCAAAAAGATTTTAAATCCACCATCCTTCAAACTTTTAACCTCTTCAAATGATAATGATATTGTATATTCATTTTTTGATTTATTTACTAATAAATCTTTGCCATTATCCCAATCCCCATTAACACCTCTTATTTTTGCTTGATTTTGAAATCCATCTTTCCAATGTTCAAAATCAAATACAAAATCTACAGTTTTATTTGAATTTACTTTAGCCTTAGCCCCAAAATCTTCTTTTTCTCCAGATTTTGTAAACCCAAAATCAATATATTGTTCTTGTGCTTCAACGGTTTTAGTCATAAAACCTTGAACGTTCACTCCAGAAAGTGAAATCATAAAAGCTAACAATATGGCTATTGTTTTTCTAAAAATAGTCTTTGTTTCCGTTTTCATAGTTTCCTCCATTTTATTTCTTGTATATATTATATGTTATATTTTAATTTTGTCAAAACTTTTCATGAAAACGGTTATTATGTGTAAATTAATACTATTCGATAGATTACAAATTTAATTTACTTTTTATGTTTTTTATATTGTTAACAAAATGTAACAAAAGAAAATACAGCTATTCTTTTTCATAATTGTTAAATTTATTATATACGCCATTCATGTAAATTAATAAAAAGTGTGCTTTACAGGTAAAATTTTCCTTCCTTATCATGTATATATAAACTATTACTCATTTACAGGTAAAAACTCCTTCATTTTACATGACTTTTTATACCAAAAGCTAATTTGACTAAATAATCAAAAAAGGGAATGTTGCAAAATAATTAAAAATATTATTTTGTAATAGTTTTTTACATTGGAATTTTAGATATACCATTCAATTTAATAATAATAAAAAAAGAATGGATTAGAAAAAGATGATAGTACCATTCCAAACTAAATAATAGAAAAAGGAATTGATAAGAAAATAAGATTTATACCATTCAATTTAACACTAATAAAAAAAGAATAGATTAGAAAAAGATGATAGTACCATTCCAAACTAAATAATAGAAAAAGGAATTGATAAGAAAATAAGATTTATACCATTCAATTTAACACTAATAAAAAAAGAATAGATTAGAAAAAAATGATAGTACCATTCCAAACTAAATAATAGAAAAAGGAATTGATAAGAAAATAAGATTTATACCATTCAATTTAACACTAATAAAAAAAGAATGGATTTTAATAAGAGCTTTTATACCATTCAAAAGAACTAAACTTACAATGGAATTGGTTGAGTAATAAATTTTACACCATTCTAAAAGTGAAAACCATAAAAAGAAATGAAAAAGAAATGTAATCACACCAATTCTTATTAATAAAACATAAATATGAATTGAAAATATAAATTTAAGAGACTGTTGCAAATAACTAATTTATTTTGCAACAGCCTCTTTGTTCTATATGCTAAGTCGATATTCAACTACAATAATATCATCTTCTCTATACATTTTAATTCCATATTGTTCACCACAAAGAATTTTGATCCTTTGTTCGACATTACTCATTCCTATTCCACCTAGCTTTGTTTTTATCCTATTTTGATTATCAAATTCTAAATCTACTCCATTATTTTCTACCTTAATTATTAAATCTTCATCATCTATATTGGAGGAAATCTTGATGAATGATTTTGTTTTTTTAGGTTTAATTCCATGATATATCGCATTTTCTACAATAGGCTGTAGGATTAATTTTGGCACCAATATTTCAAGGGTGTGTTTATCTATATCAAAGATATATTCAAATTTATCATCGTAACGAATTTTTTGAATATCCATGTAATTTTTAACGTGTTCCAATTCTTTGAATAATGATATAAAATCCTGATTTATACTCAATGTACTTCTCAAAATCATCCCTAGTGATTTGGTAACTTCTATAGCTTTTTCATTTTCTTCAAACTCTATTAGCCATAAAATAGTATCTAGGGTATTGTAAATAAAATGTGGATTTATCTGACTTTGCAAAGCTTTTAATTCATATATTCTCTTTGAATTTTCCTTTTCTTCTATATTTTTTGTTAGAATTTTAATCCTGTCCAATAATAGATTGTATTCTGTTTTTAATGTATGAATTTCTATTGAATCTGAGTTTTCAATTTTTATCTTAGAAAATTTTTCATCAACTTTTTTCATTTCATCCACTAAATTTGTAAGTGGTTTGCTTATCCACTTAGAAATTAATATCGATAAGGCAATAGTTGAAATTAAAATTATAACTGACCAAGTTACTGTATTTCCAATTAGTTTGTTTTGAAGTTGATCTATTTGCTCTGTTGAAGCAACTCCTACTAATAACCAATCAGTATTAGGTATATAAATATTAGAAGCAATAAATCCTTTATCTAACGACTTCATTCTATTATTGATTATTTGTAAATATTTATCTTTTTCTACAAGTGAATTTGTATTCATCTGTTTTGAATCAAATAATAATTTTTCTTCAGAAGATGTTATAAATGCATAACCTTTTTCTCCAAAGTTTATTGATGATACATAATCTTCAATAAATTTATACGATAGGTCTATAACTACAAATCCCTGAATTTCCTTATTTTTCACAATTTCATGACTAATTGAAATTACTCTTTCTGTTTTATTCATGGAAAATCCCTTATGATTTTCAGTAGTTACCACAGCCATATTATTTGATTCTTGAAGATTTTGGTACCATTCTAAATTATTCATATTATCAGATAATTCAAAATCTATAGGAGTAGTTGAAATCAAATTTCCATTCTTTGAAATTACAGATATTCGCTTTATCAAGGAATCATTTTTTTCTGTCAAATCAATTATATTTTTTATAGAATTTTTACTTGAATTATTTATATTTTCTATTTCCGGTGTCATTGCCAACAAACTTGAAATTCCTTTTATTTTTTCAAGATATGAGGAAATGTATACGCTAGCATTTTTCAGTTGTTGCTCAGTTTGTTGTAATTTATTGTATTTTAATATATTTACAGAATAGGTGTAATTTCTATAAGATAAAATTATTACTATTAATATTGAAATTATAAAAAAATAGATGCTAATTTTCGCACTAAATTTTTTAAGAATTTTTTTCATCTTTCAATCCTTGCTTAAATTGTTTAGGTGTTATATTATAATATTTCTTAAATTTTGTTACAAAATAGTTTACATCTTCTATTCCTATATTTTCAGCTATTTCATAATTTTTCATTTCAGTTGAAAGAAGTAAAATCTTAGCTTTTTCCATTTTTACTTTATTAATATAATCTTGAAAATTTAATCCATATATTTGCTTAAACAGTACACTTAAGTAATTCCTGTTATATCCTACATCTTCCGCCATTTTACTTAAGGATAAATCTATATTATATATATTTTTTTCTAAATATTCTTTAATCAAGTTATTTTTCTCATCTATTTCTACATTTTCATTTTGAATTATATTTTTAATAGATTTTTCTTTTATTAAATAATCAATTTTATCTATAGCATTTTTCAAAATATACTCTATATCATTTTTGGATACAGGTTTCAATATATAATCGTCAACTTTAGCTCTTATTGCAGTTTGTGTATATTCAAAATAATCATATCCTGTAATAATTACAATATAGACATTTGGATTATTTTCTTTTATTAATTTTGCCGCTGTTAATCCATCTATTTCAGGCATATTTATATCCATCAAAATAATATTTGGACTTTGAGTTTTAGCTAATTCTATGGCTTCTTTTCCATCTTCTGCTTCTAAAACTTCAGTAATATTTAGATTTTCATAATTAACTAATTTTTTTATACCTTTTCTAATGATTGATTCATCATCTGCAATTAATAATTTATACATTTTTACCTACTTTATAATATGTGTTAAATATCCATATCCCTCTTTTTCCATATCTTGTAAAGGAACAAATCTAATTGATGCACTATTTATACAAAATCTCAAACCACCCAATTCCTTTGGACCATCTTCAAATACATGTCCTAAATGTGAATCTCCCGCTCTACTTCTAACTTCCGTTCTCTCCATATTATAACTTAAATCTTTATGATAAGTAACTACTTCTTTTGATATTGGTTTTGAGAATGATGGCCATCCACAACCAGAATCAAATTTATCATTTGAACTAAATAATGGTTCTCCTGTTGCAACATCAACATATATCCCCTTTTCCTTATTATCCCAATATTCATTTGAGAATGCATGTTCTGTATCATTTTTTTGTGTTACTTTATATTGTATATCCGTCAATTTCTTTTTCAAATCTTCATCTGAAGGCTTTGGATATTTTGATTTATCTATAATCACTTCATTCGCTTTTGAAATATCTATATGGCAATATCCTTTAGGATTTTTCTTTAAGTAATCTTGATGGTATTCTTCTGCTTTATAAAAATTTTCTAATTTTCCAACTTCTACAACTATCTTATCTTTGTACTTCTCTTGTTCTTTTTTCAATCTTTCTTCAATTACTTTTTTTTCATTGTCATCTGTAAAATAAACACCTGATCTGTATTGTGTACCTCTGTCATTTCCTTGTTTATTCAAACTTGTAGGATCTACAACTAATAGATAATAATCTAATATTTTTTCTAATGAAATTCTTTCCGGATCATAATCAACCTTAACTGTCTCTGCATGTCCTGTCTTTTTGTATGAAATATCTTCATATGTTGGATTTTCGGTCTTTCCATTAGCATATCCACTAACTGCATTTGCTACACCATAAACTTTTTCCATATATGCTTCTAACCCCCAGAAACAACCACCTGCAAGATAAATTGTTTTCAACTTTGATTTTGAATAATCTATTTTATCATTAGGATTTTCATTGGCAGATTTTTTCTGTCCTTCACTTATAATTTCATCTATTTTTTTACTTGTTTCATCCTTATTTTTCATATCATTATTTGGCGTATTTACTTTATTTGTACATGCTGTAATAATAAAAGTTATAGATAAAATAACTGATAAAAATACCTTTTTCATATTAACCTCTTTATATTATTTAACCTCTGCAAACACCTTATTTAATGATTCTTTGTTTAATTGACCCGGTACAACTTTGATTAAAACCCCATCTGAACCAACTATTACATTTGTAGGAGTTGATCTAATACCATAATCTTCAATAAATTTACCAGATTCATCTAATAACACTTTTATATTTTTATAATTTAGGCTCTTAAACCATTTTATAAAATCATCTTTATTCTTTTCACCAATATGTCCTGGTGATACAACTGTTACTATCTCATAATCTTTTGTATTTTTAGACATTTCATCTAATTCTGATAATCCTGCTAAACATATTGGACACCATGAAGCCCAAAACTTAACATAAACCTTTTTACCTTTTTGATCACTTAATTTGTACATTTTCCCATCAATATCTGGCAAATTAAAATCTGTAGCCATTTCACCTTGATTCATCATCTTGCCATTCATATCATCCTTCACTTTGTCTGATTTCATATCATCCTTTTTATCAGATTTCACGTGATCCATTTTATCTTCCATTTTTTTAGTTTCTTCTGAATCCATCATGTCCTTCTTTTCTTTTGCTCCTGTTGAACAAGCTGTTAAAACTAGTAATAATGCCATTAATCCAGATAATAATCTTTTCTTCATATTTTCCCTCTTTCTTTTTATATATTTTTATTAGTTAAATAAATTGTTAAAAAATGCTGTTAAATTTGATAATTGGTTGCTCATTAGTACAATTCCCATTAATGCTACTAAAAATCCACCAATTCTCTTAATTGTAAGTAAGTGTTTTTCAAAAAATTTGAATTTATTCATCAATGCACTTGACGCAATTGCCATTATTAAGAATGGAATCATCAAACCTATTGAATAAATCAACATTAAAAATGCTCCGTAAAATTGTTGTCCGCTACTTGCAGATGTTACTAAAACTGCAGCTAAAATCGGACCAACGCATGGTGTCCACCCTAAACTGAATGATATCCCCATTAAGTATGTTCCTAAAGCTTTTTTCTTATTATTCTTAAATCTAATTCCTTTGATTTTACTCATTTTTTCAAAGTGAATTAAATCCATTTGATGAATCCCTAGTAAGAATACTAATAATCCCGCAACTGTCAGCACCCATCTATTGTTTAGCACTTTTCCAATTATTCCTGCTCCAAATCCTAAAATAACAAAGCTAGTTGAAAGTCCAAATACAAATGCCATCGTCTTGATAATCGCCCCTTTATTTATCTCAAGATTTCCTATTTTTAATTTTTTGTATTCTCCCGCCTTATCCGTCATAAACCCTACATATACTGGTATCAACGGAAATGTACATGGTGCGAAAAATGATAAAAATCCAGCAATAAACACCGAACTTATTAATAATTCATTTTGTATCATAATTTCTCCTTAAATCTTTTCTTTATGGTTTAATTATACGTTGATTATCGTAATAAGATAATAGAAAATAATTTTTAAAAACTTGAATATCATTAGAAATTAAATTTGACTGTATGTTTAATAAATTATAAAATTTTAGTTATAAATTAAATTCGAGGGAGGAGGAATTTATGGAGTTTTCATTAGCTATTACACTATTTATATTTTTGATTTTGGTAATCACAGTATTTAAAGAAAGAAGGAATATCATTTCCGGAATAATATTTTCTATTTTCCTTATTTCTTCAGGAATAACGGTATTACTTGGCTTAGAAAAATATGATTTACTTTTTAATTCACCAGTAAGAATATTTGTCTTTACTTTAATAGGATTATTTTCACTTTTTGTATTATTAATCCCAATATTTCTAGTTATTGCTCTAATTTATAATGGAATAAAAATATTACAAAAAGAAGGTTTTTCTCTAAATAATCTACTTTCTTTAAGCCTTGGATTATACATTTTACTAATCTCAACTGTTGGCAATATTTTAATTTATAAGTTTAATATTCCTGCTATATTTAAGCATTTAATAATCTTATCAAACATGTATTTTTCATACATTTCACTGATTGCAATTTCTTACACCATATCTGGATTTTTGAATTTTGCTAATGTAAAAAGAAAAAATTTGGATTATATAATTGTTTTGGGATCGGGATTAATCAATGACAAAGTTACTCCTCTTCTAGCAAGTAGAATAAATAAAGGAATAAAAATTTTCAAGAAAAACCCTAATTCAAAAATTATAATGTCTGGTGGACAAGGAGAAGATGAAAATATTGCTGAAGGTGAAGCAATGAAGCAATACGCTTTAAATCTGGGAATTTCCGAAAAAGATATTATAGTTGAAGATAAATCTACTACAACTAGAGAAAATCTAATTTTTTCAAAAGAATTAATGAAGGAAAATCCAAAAATTGCGGTTGTAACAAATTACTATCACTTGTTTAGAGCTTTGATAATAGCTAAACAAGAAAAAATTAAATGCATTGGATATGGTGCAAAAACAAAACTTTATTTCACAATTAACGCATTTATTAGAGAAATCATTGCATTTTTAGTAATGTATAAAAATATTCATTTTGTGAGTGTTGCAATGATAACTTTAGTTTATATCTTTATAAATTATTTATTAAAATGAAAAAATTTAAAAATGCCAATTACCACGAATTATAGAAAATTGAGAAAATGGATACGAAATTTTTTAGAATATAATCTAAAATATCGCCTTATATAATAAGGGTATCCTCATTCTTAACCCTGTGTGTTTATTTCAGCAGATTTTTTTGATTTTCAAGAAATTTTATTTTTTTATTTATTAAGATTAATATTATTTTAATATTATACTTATCATGTTGGTTTTTTTATTTTCAGATTATTTGCTGTTTTCCTGGTTTTTTACCTTTTATTTATAGTGGATTGAAATTTTTAAAGCTGATTCCAAGTCTTTAAATCTCATTTTTATGCATCAGTTTCAAGCGGAATGCATATATATGCGTTTATATTCATATCATAAGCCATTTAAAAGTAAAAAACGAGGAACTTTAATATGATATAAAAATTTGATTTTACATCAACTTTTATATCTTTTTCCCTCGTCCGTTTAATTTACTTATCCTTTTTTATTTCTAATATAACACTAACATTAGTCCGATTGTTGCAGCAAGCACTCCAAACCAACATAGACCACCAAGGATTACTGGTTTGATACCTGCATTTTTTATATCTTTTATGTGTACACCTAAACCGATTGTAACTAAGGCTAGTGTCATAAGATAAGAACTAGTAGTTTTGATTAATTTGATTGTAGGTTGAGAAATATCTACAAAGGTCGCAAAAACAACTGCAAGTACAAATAATACAACGAATAGTGGTACTAGTGATACTATTTTCTTAAAATCTATACCCCCATTTTCTTTTGATGATGGAGTATTTTTTACTTTATATGCTATAACCCCTACTGTTACAGGAACTATGAAGAGTGTTCTAACTAATTTTACAACAGTACCAATTTTTAAAGCTTCGTCTGACCAAGCTTGGGCAGTTGCTACTACTGATGCTGTATCATTTACTGCAGCTCCTGCTAAAATTCCATATAAGTTATCATTATAACCCAAAGCTCTACCAATAACTGGTAGTAAAAATAATGCAACTACTGAGTAAATAAACATAGTTGTTATAGATACGGCTACTTCATCATCTTCCGCTTCAATAACAGGAGATGATGCCACTATAGCTGACCCTCCACATATTGAAGTACCTATCCCTAATAATAATGATAGTTTATTACCTACTCCTAATAATTTGCCTGCTATAATACCTATCAATATTGAAACTATAATTTCTCCGGCCAATACTATCAATACTTCTGTACCTACTTGTCCGATAATTTTCAAGGAAAGTGTAAATCCAAGTAAAACTATCCCCGCCTTTAACATATATTTTGTCGCAAACTTTGTAACCCCATTATCAAGCATATCAAATAGGCTGGTATGTCTAACTGCAAATCCTATAAAAATCGCTGAAATTGCAGAACCTAACAAGGGTATCCATTTACCTATTTGTATCGCTAATAACATAGATACAATTAAAAAAAGCCATGTTAAGATTTTTTTAACTACTTTATTTTCCATTTAATTCTCCTAAATAATTTACAATAGTTTAGGGCTGTCTAGACTTTGACAGCCCTAAATTATAATTATAACAATTATGCTCTTACTTTTACACCTAAGTCATATTTTTTGTCATTAATAATCAATTTTACTTGATATTCTCCGTCTAAACCATCTTTTGTAACAACTGTTCTTGTTTCCCTATCATCATCCGGAAGGAAGGTACCTGTACACATAGCCCCTCTCTTTCCTTTTGAAGTAGAGATGAAGTATTGTCTAGACTCCTCTTCATTTTCAAGTACTAATAGAACCATAGTACCCGGTTCAAATTTAGCTTGGAAGGTAAGCATATCTACTTCATCAGTAATGTGAGCATCATGCCAATCATCCAATTCTACACCAGCATCTTCTGTAGGTATTTCTACATCCATAGTTGGTGTCACACCAAGAGTACCAAGCAATTGACCTTGACCTAGGGCTAGGTTATTTTGTCCACTTTCCTTAGCATATAGAGTATTTTTATTAGCTCTATAGTAGTTAGAGTTAACTTCTAATTCAAATTCTTTCTTGTCTCCAACTGTTTCAACAGTTATAGACTTTAATTTAACTTCAGGATCGTCAATTCTCGCAAATGGTCCTAATTCTGCAGAAGCATTGCCATCTCTATCATATGCAATACCACCTGAATGTGTTAGATAGTATCCTTCATTGTAATATTTTACATTACATATATATGGTGAGAAGAATTCTTTTCCTCTTTCTTTACCATATTGCCACAATTGTTTTATTTCCATCTTTTCTGTATCGATGGCATATTTAACTCCTCTTGAATATGAATCATTTGGAGCTAGATAATTTTCTTTTACTTGTGAACCGTAGTGGTGATTGTCGAAGCACATCACATCCCCTAGAGGAGTAATTAAGTTAGCGTGTTGCTCATATTGCCATTCAAAGTCACCTTGACCAACCGGTTTAAACATGTATTTTTGATATTCTTCAGGCCAGCCTTCTGGATCAGAAATTATCCAATTTAAGTCGCCTGTTTCAAAATCAATATTAACCATAGCATTTATGTGACGACCAGAGAATGTTAGAGAATTTGAATGTTCATCATACCAAACAGCATTACAGTGGAACCAGTCTTCATCAGACCAAGAACCTGATTTTTGTGATCCCGGTTTAATGAAATTCTTAAAGTTATATGATTTTTTAACGTGTCCTGTTTCCCTATCAATCACTACAGCCATATCTTCAACTGTACCATTTGGAATATCACAGTTAAGGGCGATAATATCTCCATTTGGTAAAGTATATTGGTCATGGTGGTAACCATGAGGTATACGATATTCTTTATAAATTTTACCAACTGCTGATAGTTCGTAGATACCAGATACAAAATATGGCATCTTCATTAATCTTTCAGAACCCATTAAGAAGTTTCCGTTTGGTAGACGTTTAATATCCCATACTAAGGCTTCTGAAAAGTCTAATCTAACATCACCGGCATAGTCAACAGCTATAGCAAGATCTGATACAGCAGGAGCTAGCATCATAACATTATCTTGCATATATTCTGGTGTAGTTTCAACTCTTTCTACCAGTTCAGCACCCTTTACAGGAGGTGTTTTAATAGTATGTGTTACCTTTTGATTTGGTTTTTGATAAGGGTAAAGCTCAATCTTATTTTCATAATCTGAATACAAACCAACAATAGGTAAAATGTGTTCTTTACTTACCGGGAATGTATGATAAAAGTCTGCTTTTTCTGTTTTCCCCTTAACTCTGACTGTGATAGCTGTTGCTTCTTCTGTTCTAAAAAGAATAACTGCTGAAAGTGTATTAAGTAGGTAAGGGTTATACTTGATTAGAGGTTTTTCAAGTGTGTACGTACCTTCTCTAAATTCTTTTAACATTTTCTTTTCAGATTTAGCTTGTCTTGTGATTAAATGCTCTTTATATGTATACTTTACAGCCATTATAAAACCTCCTCAATCATTGATTTTAATACCGGTTTTTGTTGTAAGCCGGCTTTTCTTGAAACTTCTTCCCCGTCTTTAAGCATGATTAGTGTAGGGTATCCTTCTACCTTATATTCTTCAACTAAGTCTTTATTTTCTTCAAAGTCTATTTTTATAATAGAAACTTTTTCCCCATATTCTTTTTCCATATCATTTAACATAAATGATAGCATCTTACATGGGCCACATGTCTTTGAATAAAAGTCCAATAATACCGGTCCATTTTTTACATCTTGCTCAAAACTTGCTCTTTCTACTTCTTTTAACATTTTCTCCTCCTATATTTTATTAATTTTCATTACGTTTTAAATCTTTTATATATGCAGATGCTTCTTGGGCTGCTATAGCACCATCTGCTGTAGCTGTTACTACCTGTCTTAAGTGTTTACTAATACAGTCTCCGGCACCGTAAAGTCCGGGAACAGAAGTCTTCATTCTTTCATCCGCTTCAATGTATCCATGGTCTTCAGTAATGCCTAAAGATCTGATAAATTCAGTTGATGGGATAGCTCCTATATATTCAAAAACTCCATCTGTTTCAATGATTGTTTCCTTGCTTTCATCCTCTTTATCGACAAATTTCACGCCACTTAACTTTTCACCGTCACCAATAAATTCTGTAACTTTTTTATTTGTATAAACTTTTACATTATCTAAAGATTTTATATAATCACAAGAAACCGGATCTGCTGTTAATTCAAAATCTGTGACAATAGTTAAAGAGTTTGTTATGCCTGCAAGGTATGTACCCTCATCAACTGCTGAGTTACCGCCGCCGATGATTACTACATCTTTATCTCTGTATTTTGCTCCATCACAAATTGCACACCATGATATTGAGCTACCCTTGTACTCTTCTTCACCCTTTATATTTAAAGTCCTAGATCTTGTACCTGTAGCAACTATTACAGTTAAAGCTTCAATAACTTCCTCATCTTCTTCTGTATAGATAAGTTTGTTATTATTTTCTAAAAGCTCAATCTTATTTACTGTCTTATAATCAAATTCAACCCCTAGTTCCATACAATGTTCAAACATTTGCATAGCAAGGTCTGCTCCGCCCAACTTACCCACACCCGGATAATTTTCAATTTCATTGGTATTAATTATTTGTCCACCTGGAGCTAATTTATCTAATAGCAAAACTGAAAGGTTTGCCCTAACCCCATATATTGCTGCAGTCATACCTGCCGGTCCTGCACCAACGATTACTAAATCATATTTTTTCATATATCCTCCTCCTTAAAGATATTTTGTGTTTAGGTTATGTAAATTATTTTGTGTATCAGTCTATTACTGATTAAGATATATTGATATTTTTGAAAAATTAATTCTGATCAAATATTTTATTTCTCAATTTGATTGTTACATAAAATTTTAAATTTATCAAATTTAATTTTACTAATTTTAGGTATACAAAACCAAAAACACAGTAAAGGGCGAATTTTTGGCGAAGTAAACCCTTGACTTTGCATTTGGTTTTTTTTATTCTTCAACAAAGAAAATTAAATTCTACCTTCAAAATAAATAGATAATTGAGATATTATATTAATCTTCTTATATATTCTGGATATTTAAAATATGTTGAGAGTTAAGCCCAGTTATTCTTCCAAATTTTTACATATCCATGATATTTCCTTAAAACCATTTATGTTATATCCTAAAGCTATGTATACAGCTTTTTTGCTATTAGACCATTTTCTCTTACATAATAGTGTATTGCATCTATGAATACAAAAAGATAAAACTTATCTAAAGGTCTATTTTGCCACTCATCAATAGTTGGTAATATTTTATTTGTAATGCTGCTTACAAGTCCTGCTGATACTCCAAAACCATATATATCTTTAATGTGTGATGAAATATCTCTTGTTGTCATACCTTTAGAATACATTGATATTATTTGTACTTCAATATTTGAAATATCTTTATCGTATTTTTTCAATATTTGTGGCTCAAAACTTGCATCTCTATCTCTTGGTATATTTATTTCTAGTTCTCCAATGCTGGATTTAACTGTTTTTTTACTACTTCCATTTCTTATATTTATTGAAATTGGTGTTTGTCCATATTTATAATCCAAATGCTCATCAAGTTCTTCTTTTAACATGCTTTCTATTGTTTCTCCTAGCAAGTCTTTTAATGCTGCTTGTATATCTTGAGCAGTTTTTATATCGTATGACTCTATTAATTGTTTTTCTAATCTACTTTTTGCTGTTTCTGGTTTTTTTCTTCCCATAAAAAAATCCTCATGATTAAGTTTATATTACCTTAATCAGAAAGATTTTCATACACAAAATTTATTACAGTCTCAATTTTATAGATAATTCTATTATTACTATTAAAATATATTTTTATTTTTGGAAAATTACTTCTGATAATATATTCTTAATATTAAACACTAATTAAATATAATATAAAATTCCCATGTAGCCCCCTCCGCTGCTCCTTTAGGTGAAATGCCCATAGAGTTGAATTTTTATTTACAACTTTATGGGCATTTCACGGAGCAAGGACTAGTGGCGTCAATGAGAATTTTATTTTATATTTAATACATTTTCATCTGCACTGATACTTATCTCTTGCTTATCTGTTATTTCTCCAGAAATTAACTTTTTACCAATTTCCGTTTCAATATTTTTTTGTAAAAATCTCTTAATTGGTCTTGCACCATAAATTGCAGAGTATGCATTTTCTATAATAAATTCTTTTGCAGAATCTTGCATTTGAATTGTAATCTTTCTATGAGCAAGTCTATTTGTGATTTTTGTTAATTCTAAATCGATAATTTTTGAAATTTCTTCTTTTAATAAAGGCTTAAACATAACTATTTCATCAACTCTGTTTAAAAATTCAGGTCTGAAATTATGTCTTAGTTCATTTGTTACCTTATCCTTCGCATCTTGCTTAATTTCTCCATTTTCGTCAATTCCTTCTAGTAGGTATTGTGATCCGATGTTTGAAGTCATTATTATAATTGTATTTTTGAAGTTTACTGTACGGCCTTGGTTATCTGTAAGTCTACCGTCATCAAGTACTTGAAGTAAAATATTAAATACATCTGGATGTGCTTTTTCAATTTCATCAAATAAAACTACAGAGTATGGTTTTCTTCTTACGGCTTCTGTAAGTTGTCCACCTTCTTCATATCCAACATATCCAGGCGCAGCACCAATTAATCTTGATACTGAATATTTTTCCATATATTCTGACATATCTATTCTTACGATATTTCTTTCATCATCAAACATTAATTGAGTAAGTGCTTTTGCAAGTTCTGTCTTACCTACACCTGTTGGTCCTAAGAATATAAATGACCCTATTGGCTTATTTTCATCTTTTAGCCCTGATCTAGCACGAATGATTGATTCTGAAACGGATGTAACTGCTTCATCTTGCCCTATTACCCTTAAGTGAAGGTCATCATCTAAATGAAGTAATTTATCTCTTTCAGATTCCACAAGTTTAGTAACTGGTACGCCGGTCCATTTTGAAACTACTTCGGCAATTTCTTCATCAGTTACTTCTTCTTTTAACTCTGATTCATTTTTAGATTTTTCTTGAGCTTCCTCTAATTCTTTTTGCAATTCTGGTAATTTTCCATATTTTAATCTTGATAATTTATCAAAATCATAATTTCTTTCTGCTTCATCAATTTCAATTTTAATCTTATCAATTTCTGTCTTAACAGTATTTACTTTTTCTAATACTTTTTTAGAATCTTGCCATTTAGCAAATTTTTCATTATATAAAGAATCTTTTTCTGCCAATTCTTTTTCTAAAGATTCTAATCTTTCTTTTGATAATTCATCTGTTTCTCTCTTTAGAGCAGTTATCTCTATTTGCAATTGTAGAATTTCTCTTCTCAAATCATCAATATCTTGAGGCATCGAATCTATTTCAGTCTTTACCATTGCTGCAGCTTCATCCATCAAATCAATTGCCTTATCAGGTAAAAATCTATCTGTAATGTATCTATCTGAAAGAACAGCTGCTGAAATTACTGCAGAATCTGAAATTCTTAATCCATGATGAATTTCATATTTTTCTTTGATACCTCTTAAAATTGAGATTGTGTCTTCAACAGAAGGTTGATCAACTAAAACCTTTTGGAATCTTCTTTCCAAAGCGCCATCTTTTTCAATATATTGTCTATATTCATTTAATGTTGTAGCACCTATTACTTTTATCAAACCTCTTGATAATGCTGGCTTCATTATGTTTCCTGCATCCATTGCTCCATCAGTTTTACCAGCTCCAACTATCATATGAATTTCATCTATAAATAAAATGATTTCTCCATCTGAATTTTCAACTTCATTTATAACTTCTTTCAATCTTTCTTCAAATTCACCTCTGTATTTTGCGCCAGCAATTAAAGCTGCCAAATCAAGAGTTAGTAATTTTACATTTTTCAGATTTTCAGGCACGTCATTGTTTGTAATTCTTTGAGCGATTCCTTCTACAACTGCTGTCTTACCTACACCAGGTTCACCTATTAAAACAGGATTATTTTTTGTTCTTCTTGATAATATTCTTATTGCCGATCTTATCTCTTCATCACGTCCAATTATTGGGTCAATTTTCCCCTCTCTAGCACTTTGTGTCAAATCAATTGTGTATTTTGAAAGGCTACTTTCTTCTGGTTGTCCTGCTGTATTTTGCTTATCTTTCTTAAATTCTTCCAATTTAGCCTTAAATGTTTTATAGTTAATCCCATAGTTGTTTAACAAATCTACAACTTCATTATTTTTTTCTTTTAATAATGCTAAAAATATATGTTCTAATCCAATATAGCTATCTTTTAATTCACTAGCTTCATCTTCTGCCTTCAACAAAACTCTTTGGTACACTGTGCTTGCACTTAGACTTCCTCCTGATTGTTGAGGCATTTTGTCAACTAATACTTTTAATTCATTTCGTATTTTATCACTTTTTTCAGTCATTAAATTTACTAATCTATAAATCAAGCTATCCGAATCAAAGAACATAGAAAAAACTAAATGTTTTTCATTAAGTTCTGGATTTGAATTTTTAATTGCCATATTTTGTGATTTTTCAATGTATTCTAATGTCTTTTTTGAAAATTTGTTCATATCCATATTATTCCTCCATTAATTGTCTATATATTTCTTCTTTTTCTTTATCTAAATTTGTTGGATTTACAATTTTTATCCTCAAATACAAGTCACCTATATTTGATTTCATATCCTTAAATCCTTTTTTAGCTATTTTTATCTTTTTGTCAGTTTGAATGGTTGCAGGAATCTTAACTTTGATTTTTCCTTCTAATGTTTCTACAGTCTTTTTTGTACCAAAGTATGCTTCCCAAGGATAGATTTCAACATTTTTTATAATATCTATTCCTTCTAATTCATCTTCTGAATCAATATTTATTTTTACATAAATATCGCCATCTATACCAAACTTATCTCCCTTAACTTTTATCTTCTTTCCGTTTGTAATGCCTGCTGGCCATTTAATCTCTATCTTTTTATTTTCTCCTCCTAAGGATGCGTAGACTTCTCTTTGTCCACCTTTATATGCATCTTCAAGTGATATATACTGTTCTAAATCATATCTGTTTCTATGTTGCTTTCCTCTTCCTCCAAATCCACTAAATAGATCGGATGCTGAAAATCCTCCTCCGAAATTTTTTGCTCCGGAAAATCCTCCCCCTCCAAAAATAGTTTCAAAGAAATCTGAGAATCCTCCTGATCCACTAGTGTATGTATATCCGTATTGTGATGGATCGAAGTTCATTCCGTCTTGATATGCCGATCCAAATTGATCATATTTTTGTTTTTTATTTTCATCTGAAAGCACATCGTAAGCTTCATTTACTTCTTTTAACTTTTCAGCTGCTTCTTCACTACCCCCATTTAAATCTGGATGGTATTTTTTCGCTAATTTTCTATATGCTTTTTTAATCTCTTGAGGAGTAGCACTCTTTGAAACGCCCAAAACTTCATAATAATCTCTATACTTCATCTATTCTCCTTCATCTCTGTAACTTTTTTAAGGTCTAAATAATATTTGACTATCTTTGACTTTAATTATATTATACCCAAATCCATAAATAATTACAATAAAAATAATATGTAATAGAAAATTAAAGTAAAATTCTATATAATTATATGTATAAAGCAATAAGGAGTAACTATGTTTATACACGAAAAAATAAAAAATTATTATAACGGATTATCAAAAAATGTAAAAATAGCTTTTACTTCTACTATAATAATTGGACTAATATGTCATATATATATGATGACAAATAAATGGGTAAATTTAGACGATATAGTTCAATTAGTAGATAATATGGATAGAACGACTTCTGGACGTTGGTTTTTACAATTTCCTGCTGCAATAAGTAGTGAATTTAGTATGCCATGGTTGAATGGATTTTTAACAATTTTTTATACAGCTATTATGTCCTGCCTTGTTGTTTCAATGTTTAATATAAATTCTAAAATTAATACAATTTTAATTTCAGGAATATTAGTTACATTCCCTACACTTGGCTCATTAATGCCATTCATGAATAGCCAAGATGCTTATCAGTTTGGAGCAATGCTTGCAGGATTAGCAGCATTTCTACTTGTAAAATATGAAAAAGGATTTATATTTTCAAGTATATTACTTACACTTTCACTTGGAATATACCAAACTTATTTAGGATATGCTGCCGGTTTAATTATTTTGTATATAATTATTGAATTATTTACAAAAAAAGATAATTTTAAGGAAATGATTATTTTGCTTTGCAAAACAGCTATTAGCTTTATTGTAGCTTTAGCTATGTATTTGATAATTTCAAGAGGAATTTTTGGACATTTACTTGTAGATTACAAAGGTTTAGATACAATGGGGTCTTTACCTATTAATAAAATTCATACTATTATATTTAGTGCATATAAAGGAATGTTTAATTTCTTTATTGGAAAAGAATTTAATTATCATTTTGTATTCATGCCATATTTGTTTGTTTTTGCATTCTTACTAACGATTTATTTATTTGTATATATCGCAAAAACTTCAAAAATAAGCAAAGAAAAATGGGGATTACTTACATTTTTAATTTTAGTATTTCCTATTGCAATTAATGTAATTTATATAATGTCATGGCAGGCAGGTGTAATGTTAAGAATGCTTTACGGATATACAGTTGTGTTTATACTACCATTGGTGTTGATTGATTATGTATTAAAGATTAGTGATGAATTTAAAATTTCTCACAAGATACCACAATTAGTTTACTACGCTGTTGCAGTATTGACTTTAACGTCATTCTTATCAGTTTATAACAATATATATGTAACAAATAAAACATATTTTAAGGTAGGTCTTACAAACGAAAATTCAAACGCATATGGAAATAGGATAATTTCACGAATTGAAGCAGTTGATGGATATACCGAAAAAACTCAAATAGTATTTTGGGGCAATCCAGACTCAAGAACTTGGTTTACTGAAAAAATTGATACTAGAGATGTTGAACCATTTATAATTGCAAATCATCTAACAAGGCTTTACTCATTTATTTATTATCCTGTACGATTTTTAGGTTTCCAAAATCCTATAAAAGATTATGATGAAATTAATGAAGAAAATAAACATCTAAAAGATATGATGAATGCTTTACCTAATTATCCAGCAAAGGATTCTATTCAGATGATTAATGACACTATTTATATTAAATTTAAAAACTTAGATTAGGAGAAAATTATGAAAAAAATTACTTTAGTTATTCCTTGTTTTAATGAGGAAAAAAATATACATCCATTTTTTGAACTATGCAAAAATAAATTAAATCCTAATTTTAAATATGAATTTATTTATATAAATGATGGAAGCAAAGATAAAACTTTTGATGAAATTACTTCATTAGTAACAAATAATCCTAATGATGAAATTATCGCAATAAATTTTTCTAGGAATTTTGGTAAAGAATCTGCAATTTTAGCAGGATTAAAAAATGCATCCGGAGATTATATTTCTCTAATTGATGCGGATATGCAACAACATCCTAAATATGTTAATGAAATGGTTGAGATTTTAGAAAATAATGAAGATTTAGATTTAGTTTCTGCATATCAAAAAAAGAGAAAAGAAGGAAAAATTTTAACCGGATTTAAGAGCTTATTTTATTCCTTGATTAATAAGATAAGTGATACAAAATTTGAGAAAAACGCTTCTGATTTTAGAACATTTAGGAGAAATGTTGCCGAATCAATAATAGATTTAGATGAATATCACAGATTTTCTAAAGGAATATTTTCATGGGTTGGATTTAATGCTCATTACATTCCTTATGAAGTTGAAGAAAGAAAATTTGGTAAAACTACGTGGTCATTCAAGAGTCTTACAAAATATGCAATTGAGGGGTTTGTAGGCTATAGTACAGCTCCTCTAAAATTTGCCACTTTTTTAGGAATGATAACTTCTTTTATATCTTTAATTTATATGTTTTGGATCATAATACAAAAATTATTTATAGGTATAAATGTCGAAGGTTATGCTTCAATAGTGAGTTTGATACTACTTTTATCAGGTATTCAACTTATTTGCATTGGTATACTTGGGGAATATCTTGCTAAAACATATATAGAAGTAAAGAAAAGACCACATTATATTATTAAAAATATTCTAAAAAATAATAAATAAAAAAATTTGCTTACGCCATGATTTCTCACTCCTAAAGGAGTTGCGGAGATGGCTATGCAATTTTTTATGGCTCTACAATAAATAGTGTTGGTGGATAAATTTCACCTTCACTGCTTTTTATTTTAAAATAAAAAAACAGGTATTCTAATGGATTTCAGAAGGAATTAACAATTTTATTAAATCACTTGAAAGCGTAGCTTTTGGATACAAATCATTCTTTCACTTTAGAAACAGAATATTAATTACTAGAAAATTTAAAAAGGTGTTAAGAAATTAAAAAGAGAATTAGAAATTTTACTCTCTAATTCTCTCAATATATTATTTTAATTCTTTACCAACACTACTTGTGCCCTATGGGTATTTGGCAAAGAACCGTTATAAAATGTGTAAATACATCTTATAATTGTCCTATTTATTTATTAAATAGAAAATAATTAAATCTATTTAATTTTTCTTCTTCTTAATACTAAAAGTAGTGCACCAGCCGTGAATAATATTGCTAAAGTAGAATATATTCCAGCATCACCAGTATTCGGATTAACTGATTTATTTTGAGAATTGTTATTCAATTCATTTGTAATTGATTTATTAACTTTATTCTTATAAGCTGGTACAAGTTTCATTCCAGGAATAGAGTTT